>DASUXX010000179.1:0-5432 GCA_036377755.1 Gemmatimonadaceae bacterium | reverse complement strand
GAAGCCATCTTCCTTCCGCCCTCCGAGGCGACTCGCTCGTTCCTGCTGGTGGAATCGTACCGCTTCTGGCGGCGCGTGGCCCCGACCCGCTTCTACGTGGACGAGCGCCGTTTCGACGAGTGGCGCCTGTACCCCGGCGACGTCGCCCCTCCGCTCCCACAGGAATTCAGAGAGATCCAAACGGCCAACGTGTCACGGAACCCTGATCCGCGATGAAACTCCCCCTCCCCCAGGCAGTTTTGGGGGAGGGGGTCGGGGGGCGAGTCGGGGGGAGAGGGCCCCGCCGCGGCACGCGCCGGCATCCGTCCTCCCTCGCCGAACCCTCGTCCGCGTCACCCCTTCTCCTGCAGTTCGGGAGAAGGGGCCGGGGGATGAGGGCCGCCCTTCTCGCGCCACCCGTCCCCCTCCGTTACCTTCCCCGGCTCGACCACCGCACTCTCGTACTCCGTACTTACGTACCGAAATGGCCGACGCGAGCACCCTTCTGCGCACGCCGCTGCACAGCGAGCACCTGCGCCTGAACGCCAAGATGGTCCCGTTCGCCGGCTTCGAGATGCCGGTGCAGTATCCCACCGGCATCACGGCCGAGCACAAGGCCGTACGGCAGCGGTGCGGGCTGTTCGACGTCAGCCACATGGGGGAGTTCATCGTCCGCGGACCGCAGGCGGTGGACTTTGTGAACTATGTGACGACCAACGATGTGGCTGCCCTGGAAGTCGGACAGGCTCATTACTCGACGATCCTTAATGATCGCGGAACCATCGAAGACGACTGCCTCGTATATCGCGACGCAGATCATCTCATGATGGTCGTGAACGCTTCGAATGCTGCGAAAGATTTCGCGCACATTTCAAAGGAGCTCTACCGGTTCGATGCTACCCTCGAGGACGTGAGTGATGAAACGGCATTGCTCGCGCTTCAGGGACCAAAGGCTGCGGAGATTCTTCAGCGGTATACCGAGTCGGATCTGTCGAGCGTGAAGTACTATCACTTCACGCGCGGCGCAGTTGCGGGTGTCGGCGACATCATCATCTCGCGGACAGGGTACACAGGCGAAGACGGATTCGAGCTCTACTTCCCGAATGAAAATGCAGTGATGGTCTGGAACGCACTGCTCGATAAAGGGGACGTCACTCCGGCGGGACTCGGCTCACGTGACTCGCTGCGTCTCGAGATGGGAATGGCACTTTACGGCAACGACATCGACGACACGACGACTCCGCTCGAAGCAAATCTTCAGTGGCTCGTGAAATTGAAGAAGGGTGATTTTGTCGGTCGCGACGCGCTTGTGAGACAGAAGGAGGAGGGACTCAAGCGAAAGCTGGTTGGATTCACGACTAAGGAGCGCGCCTTCCCGCGGCATGGATATCCGGTTTATGTGAATGGAGAGCGCAGTAGCGATGTGCTGAGTGGCACCATGAGTCCGTCGCTCAACATTCCGATCGGCACTGCATACGTGCCCGTCGCGAGCGCAGCTCCTGGAAGCGAGATCGAGATCGAGATTCGTGGAAAGCGAATTCCTGCGACCGTCGAGAAGACTCCATTCTATAAGGAAGGTACGCACCTCTAGATGCGGGTCGCGATTCTCACTGTGTCGGATTCCGTTGTGAGCGGTACGCGTGAAGACCTGTCAGGCCAGGCAATCGCTGACTGGTGCGCCGCGCGCGGGTACGATATTGCTGCGCGCTCAACTGCATCGGACGACACTTCGGTGATTGTTCCGCAGCTATGCGTGTGGTGTGATTCGGGCGAGGTCGATCTTGTTCTCTCAACGGGCGGAACGGGACTTTCCCCGCGCGATGTGACTCCTGAAGCAACGATTGCAGTGATCGATAGGGAGGCGCAGGGAATCGCGGAGTATCTGCGAGCTGCTGCATTCGAGCGGTTTCCGCGCGCTGCGCTTTCGCGGGCGGTTGCGGGAACAAGGGGAAGAACACTGATAGTGAATCTCCCGGGCTCGCCCGGAGGTGTCCGCGACTCGCTTGCTGCGCTCGAGTCGATTGTCGATCACGCGGTTGACGTGCTCAAGGGAAAGACATCACACGATGAGAGCGTGAAGTGAAAGCGCTGATAACTCTCGGTGACGTCGAGTGCGCAGTGCGTTTGAACGCGGCGCTCGAGCAGGCGTCGATCGAAACGACGATGGTCTCGCCAATGGACGATATTCGCCGTGAGATCAAGCGAGCAAAACCTGATGTGATTGTGCTGACTGGCGCGATTGCAGATCCCAGCAATATCCAGCTCGTGCGCGAGCAGCTGTGGGAAGGTGTGTCGGTGATCGGGCTTGCGGATGTCGACGATTCAGACATGCGCGACCGGCTGCGATCGTTTGGATTCGTCGATGTGTATGCCAAGCCGGTGCCTACGCAGGACCTGGTCGACATCGTAAAGCGTGCGCTCGACAGGCAGCGGCTTGCGCATGTGACCGGATTGATCGGCCAGTCCAATGCGATTCGCGAATTGCTCGTGAAGATCGAGCAGATGGCGCCTGTCTCGAGCACCGTGATGATCGAAGGTGAAAGTGGAACGGGAAAGGAGCTCGTTGCGCGCGGCATTCATCGGCTGAGTCCAAGACGTAACAAGCCGTTCATTGCAGTCAACGTGGGTGCTCTCGCGGAGACTCTCGTCGAGAGCGAGCTGTTCGGTCACGAGAAGGGCGCATTTACCGGCGCTGCCGAGCGGCGGCTTGGAAGGTTCGAGCTGGCGAATGGCGGAACCATTTTTCTCGATGAAATCGGAGAAATTCCGCCGCAGACGCAGGTGAGATTGTTGAGAGTTCTCGAAGAGCGGGAGCTCACGCGTGTTGGCGGTGTGACGCCGATCAAAGTCGATGTGCGTGTTGTCGCTGCGACTAATCAACCGTTGAGACAGAGGGTTGAAGAAGGGTGGTTCAGGTCTGACCTGTACTATCGTCTCAATGTGCTCAGCATGTATCTGCCTCCGTTGCGTGAACGGCCTGACGATATCCCGTTGCTGGTGCGCCAGTTCGTGAAGGATTATTCGGCGCAGCATGACAGGCCATTCCATGGAATATCTGCGGAAGCGATGCAGATCATGATGGGTTATTCGTGGCCGGGCAACGTGCGTGAGCTGCGCAATCTGATCGAGAGCATGGTTGTGCTTGCTCCTGGTCGTGAGATAACTGCGGATGATATTCCGCGGGAGATCAGGGAGGGTGGCAGCTCGCGATTTCTGCCGGTGCATGTTGGCCCGGTGATACGTGGATCGATGCAGGCTGACGGCCGGGAGATGGAATTCATCGTGCGCAGTCTTGTCGAGCTGAAGCTGCAGATAGAAGAGCTGAGATCCCGTGTGAACGACATGGGCGCAGTTCAGGCGAGCGTGACTGCGCAGATAAATGGGATCCCATCTAATCGCGTGATTGCAAGCAACGTTTCTGAAAACAATGCGTTTGTGGAAAGCTCACCGGCAGTTGGTGCGATCGAGCCGCCGAAGAAGGGAAGTGTTCCTGTGACGCTTACAATTGGTCCGGGGATGACGATGGCTGAGATAGAGAAGGCGGCGATAACTGCCGCTTTGGCTGAAACGAAGGGTAACCGTAGAAAAGCCGCAGAGCTGCTGGGGATTGGCGAGAGGACGATGTATCGGAAGTTGCGGGACTACGGCATCCCGGCGCGCGCCGATTTTTCTTGATTAAACCCCCAGCCTCTTTCATATTGTTGCCCGTTTCTCGTAGGTGGTTTAGAGGCTCACCCGAATAGGATTCACGTGACTTCACCGATAGCGGGCAGTGTTCTCCCGATCAAGCGAGCGGAAGAGCTGATCCTGACCCTGCCTGGCGTTATATCGGCGCGGATCATAGCTGGTGATAGTGGTTCCATAGATCAGATACATGTCCTTACGACTTCGGAGCTTACTCCGAAGCAGATGGTGAGGAATATCGAGAGTGCGTTGATAGCGCATCTCGCGATGCGGATAGATCATCGGAAGATCTCTGTAGCGACTACCAGTGAGACCAAGCCGAAATTGATGGAGCCGGAGGTGCGAGCGGCGGCGGCGACGCCACCGCCAGTGGCGGAACCGCAGGAGGGCCAGGCAGCTGGCACTCAGGCGCCGCGCACTGGTCCATTTGCGCGGCGGCTCTATTTCGAGGATGTGGAAGTTCGTGGTTCGAGGTCGAAGGGTCTTTCCTGTCGAGTGACGTTGCGGAAGGGTAGTGCGTCATTCATCGGGGAAGCTCTCGGCATCGAGGGTGATCGTTCGAGGGTGGAGCTTGCGGCGCGCGCGACTTTATTGGCGATTGCGTCTGCGGATAACCGCGAGGGTCAGCTTGGAGTGCAGGGCGTCAAGGTATTCGACGCGTTCGATCGTACGTTCGTGTTTGTTGCGGTGAGTGTGCGATCGGGTCGGGACAACAAGGTTCTGACTGGAAGTGTCGAGATGCGAGAGAGTGCAGAATCGGCAGGAGTGTTGGCGGTTCTGGATGCTACGAATCGCTGGATAGAGCACAACTGACCGGTTGTCAGATAAAACGAATAAGCATGGAAGTAGTAACGCAGTTTTCTAGTTGACTGTGGTACGAACCTTTTTGCGTGAGGACATCGCGGACTAAAAAACCCCCTCCCTCAGATTGAGCGGAGTCGAGCGGGCAAGACAGTAACATGAGCTGAGCCAACCGAATGCGTAGCGGAGCGAGCGCCGAGCTACGACAGAACACCCCGGGAGGTGACGCGAAATGGCATTTCTTGCTGCTCTTATCAACGGTCTTCTTGGCTTGGTTGATCACCAGATTTGGACCTGATTTGAGGCGTGGGGGGTTTCTCCGTTTTCTTATGCTCGACCGGATTAGGCTGTACGTAGCGAGTCTTGTAGTCGTAGCCGGTTTGGCTGTCGGTTGGCTCTACACAATCGAGCCGACGGCGACGCCGATCGAAATTCGTGCAGCCGTCTTGTTCGCCGCACTTTCTTGCGTGTCCGGGTTACTGGCCTATAAAAAGGCTGCGCGCAGCGAAGCAGGTAGTATTGCTTTCCTTCCAATGCTCGCTGCAGTGATGGTCACGCCGAGTTGGGTTGCTGTCACAATGATCGGCATCGCAACCATCATCGTTGAGATTGCGAGCAAACGTGTTCCGTTAAAAGCAACCTTCAACGTCGCACAAGCCGTTCTGTGGGTTTCAGCAGCAGCGCTTGTGTATCGTTATCTAGGTGGAGTGCCGCTTCTCGCGGACGCGTTGAAAGTCAATTACCCGGCGTTCATCGCGACGCTAGCGGTTTTCGCGATTTTCAATTCGACCGCCGTCGCCGGTGCAATTGCGATTAGCGAGCGCCAAGTTTTCCTGCAAGTGTGGTGGTCCCGTCTGCGGGCAACGTTTGTGTACGATCTCTTTGCGCTGCCATTCGTCTACACTTTTGCTCTTTGCTACGTCTATTGGGGCGTGCTCGGCGCTTTAGGATTTTTCGCTCTGTCGCTT
>DASUXX010000178.1:0-3789 GCA_036377755.1 Gemmatimonadaceae bacterium | reverse complement strand
GGAGCCGAGTCTGATTTGTCGCATTGAGGCTGATTCGATGTCAGGCGGGGACTCGCGTATGGGATGGTAGTGATTTTTAAGTTCCTTTTGGCAAAACTGGCATAAGCGTCATGCCTCTTTTCGGCCGAACGAAGCTGGCTGCTTATGCCAGTTTTGCCAATGGGAACTTAAAAATCACTACCATCCCATACGCGAGGGCAGCAGCAGTAGCCGCGTCAGGAGTGTCCGTTCACTTTTTCCAGGCCGTGCTTGTCAGCGAGCTGATTGAGGTAACCGTTCATCTGCTCGTGATCATTGGTCATGTTCTCCTCATGCCTCCGATACCGGTACAAAGGCAGAGCCACACGATGAATCCGGTGCTTCTCGAGGAAACGAATACGCAGGTCCTTGTCCTCATGAAGAAGGAACTGCTCATCGTATAGTCCGAGCTCCACGAGCTGGTCGATCCTGAACATGATCCCGCAGCCGATTGGTTTCTCCTCGCAGTTCATGCGGTCGATCACCTCATCGTTGTTCGTGACCAGATTGTAGTCGCACGCCACTGCGTCCATCCATGGATTGAGAGCGAGGTGCATGCTGAGCACGTTCACGTATTCGGTGTGCACGTAATCGTCGCCATCGATGCGCACCACGAACCGGCCGCGTGCCGAGCGGATGCCGACGTTCAGCGAGCCCGGCAATCCCTTCCGCTCTTCGTTGTTGATGAGACGGATCTCATTCTCGAAAAGCTCGAGGGCAAACTTCGTGTTGTCGGTGCTCGCATCGTTGACCACGATCACCTCGTAGTCGTTCCTCGGGTACGTCTGGTTGAGGATCGAGCGGATGCAGCGTCCTATGTATTTCTCCTGGTTCCGGACAGCGACAACCAGTGAGACAGTCGGTAAGTGGGTCATCCGGATTTAACGAACGATTTTTGGGCGTTGAACTTCTGAAGGTGGTGCCTGGGTTTGGTCAGACGCTTCGTCATCCACAATGCTCATTCTCGACGGGAGCGAGAAGACGCCGAGCGGGCGGCCGGGGTCGAAGTTGTCGTGCATCACCCGGTTGCCGGGGACAATCACGAGCGGCGGAGTGAGATCGTCGAGCACGTCGTAATTCCGCGGTGACTGACTCGCTTCGCTCACATGCAGATAAAGCGGATATTCGCCGGGCCTGATGTACACGTTCGGCAGGTCGACAATTACGGTCGATTCAGTTCCCGGCTCGACATTGTCCTCGCGTACGACATGCCGCACAGATGTGATGATCTCGCGTGAGAGCCCGGACCTCAATGCAACAAAGACGGCGAGACCTTTCATCGGTGCATGCGCGATGAAAGAGAGACGCAGTCTCACTGTGTCGCCCATCGTAAAGGTGTAGCGCTCGTTGCCTTCGAGATCTTCGACGGATACGCCAGTGAATCTCACAGCACCCGATCCACGGCGATTCTCCGGATTGTTCACACCGGTCTCGGCGTCGACGCGCATCTCGCGCAAACGCTGGTTGTAGACCGCGAGCGTCGAATCAGTTGGACCATCAGCGACGACGCGTCCATGCTCGAGAAGAATTCCGCGAGTGCAGAGCTGCCGCACCGCCTGCGTGTTGTGGCTCACGAAGAACACCGTGCGACCTTCGCCCGATACCTGTTCCATTTTGCCGAGGCATTTTTTCTGAAATGCTGCGTCACCGACCGCGAGCACTTCGTCCACGAGAAGAATCTCCGGCTCGAGGTGTGCTGCGACCGCGAACGCGAGGCGCGTGTACATGCCGCTCGAGTAGCGCTTGGTCGGCGTATCGATGAACTGCTCGACTTCAGCGAAGTCGACGATCGCGTCGAACTGTCGCGCGATCTCGGCCTTTCTCATCCCGAGAATTGCGCCCGAGAGGAAAATGTTCTCGCGGCCGGTGAGCTCAGGATGGAATCCGGTTCCAACCTCGAGAAGCGCACCGACTCTTCCAAAAATTTCCGCGCGCCCGCGAGTTGGCTCAGTGATGCGCGAAAGAATCTTGAGAAGAGTGGACTTCCCTGCACCGTTGCGCCCGATGATTCCAACTACTTCGCCTTCGTTGACCTCGAATGACACATCGTCGAGAGCCCAGAAAGTTTCCATCGTATCGGACCGCCCCATTGCGCGCTTCCAGAGATTCTTTGGAAGTGCGATGACTTCTTCCTGGAGCGTGCGGTACGGCTGCCTCCCGAGCGCACGGGCGATGCGATATGACTTTGCGACTCCTTCGACGCGGATGGCTGTCTGACTCATACGGTGTCGGCAAAACCTCGTTCGACCCGCCTGAAAAAGAACGCCCCCGCAACGAACACAATGAGGCCAATCGCAGTTGCAATCACAACCATCCGTGGATCCAGTGCGCTCGTGCCGAGTATCGACCACCGCGCGCCCTCGATGAACGCGACCGCAGGATTCAACGAGTACAGCACGCGGTACTTCTCAGGCACAATCGACGTTGCGTATGCAACAGGCGAAGCGAACATCCACACCTGAAGCAGGAACGGAGTCGCGTGCGCAAAGTCGCGGTACTTCACGTTCAACGCAGACAGCCAGAGGCTCACTCCGGTCGCAGTCAAAGCTGTGAGCAGGACGAATCCAGGCAGCGCAAGAATCCGCCAGGTCGGCGGAACACCGTAGATGCCCATAAATACAGCCAACACAGCAAGTCCGACGAAGAGATCGATGAGCGCTGAAAACGTCGATGCAAGCGGAATCGCAAGCCGCGGGAAGTACACCTTGGTGATCAGCCGCTGGTCAGTGATGAGACTGTTCCCTGCTCTCTGAAGCACTGAGGCGAAATACTGCCAGACGAGAATTCCACTGAACACGAACAAGAGATACGGCTGGCCATCACTTGGCAGCTTTGCAAAGCGGCCGAACATCAGCGAGAAAATCAGCGCAGCGACGAGCGGCTGAAGCACAACCCACGTGACGCCGAGTCCCGTCTGCTTATATCGGAGCTTTACGTCGCGACCAGCGAGGATCATCAGCAGGTCACGATACTTCCACAGCTCGCGGAGGTTGAGCGCCGACCAGCCGCGCGTCGGCTCTATGACTACAGTCGGGCGACGGTCGGCGGTTGTTCTCTGGTGTGCGACAGCGGTCGCTGGAGCTGTCACGCGCGGCGCCGCGAGGTTATCACCCGCGTGATCGGACGCCATGGATGCGTCAGGTCGCCAATCGCCTCGCGCTTGAGCTCGGTGTACTCGCGGAAATCATCGGTCTGCGCTTCGCGGTTGCGCGCCATCCTGTCGCGTGCGAATGCGAGCAGACATCCGAGAATGAATCCGACGACGAGTCCAATGAGAGTCTTCTTCGCGCCTCCGCGGCGATTTGGCTCGATTGCAAGCTCAGGCTGCTCGATCACCGTGATGACCGGCAGGTCCTTCACTTCTTCGATGCGCGCCGTCTCATATGCAGAAAGCAGCGAGCTGTACACTATGTTGCGGCGGTCGACTTCACGCTGAAGGCGATTGTACTCGAGCGTGAGCTGCGGAGATTGACGATAGAGACGATTGCTCTCGAGGAAATTCTCGAGCTCGCTTTCAGCCTGCCGCAGCTCCTGCCGCTTCTCCGCAACCTGCCGCTCCGCAAATGCACGCTCTGCCGCAGCGGACTGCTGGCGGTTGGTGAGATTGAAGATGTTCACCTGCTGCAGAACGTTCTGCGCAATCTGGAGTGAAAGCTGCGGATTGCCGGTTGTTACCGAGAGAGTGATCACGCCCGTCTTTGGCGCAACCTGCCCCTTAACCTGGCGCTCGAGCGCCTCGATGACCTTGACCTTCATCACCTCGGGGCGATC
>DASUXX010000177.1:0-5410 GCA_036377755.1 Gemmatimonadaceae bacterium | reverse complement strand
TAGACTCTCGAAACGGTAGGCGAAAGGACGTTTTTGAGACATCGGCCCAATAAACAGTGCAATTGTTGGTCAGAAAGTCTCGCAATTGGGCACGGTATGGCGCCATCTCGCTTCTTCGCTAAAGTCCACCGCCAAGGACATTCGCATGCCCAATGGAGAGAGCTTATGCGAGATAAGATTTTGAATGCTGCAATTGTCGCTCTTACAATTTCGTCGCTCACAGTTACTGCGTTGATTGTACGACGCGAGTTATTTCAAGCGCCGGCGGAGACCATCAACCCAAGAATTCAAGCAGTGCGGGACTGGCCACTCTTAACTAGAGGCGGCATTTCTCTGGGGACTGACGGAGCTCCCGTAACCGTAGTCGTCTTCTCCGATTTTCAGTGTCCGTTCTGTAAGCAATTTTCCACGACTTTGCGTGCGCTACGCAACAAATATCCCGCTCAAGTCAGGCTCGTGTTTCGTCACTTTCCGCTTGCGACAATTCATCCATTTGCCTACGAAGCCGCTATTGTTTCAGAGTGCGCTAATTCTCGCGGGCGTTTCGAGCAAATGGAACGAACCCTTTTTGCTAATCAGGACTCTATCGGAATGGCGCCCTGGTCTTGGTTCGGTTCGCAAGTGGGGCTGTCCGATTCGATTTGGCTGCAAAGCTGTATTGATAATCCGCGGTGGCGCGGAAACATTGAGAATGATCGGCGAATGGCAGAGTCAGTGCCTGTTGAGTGGACTCCAACCGTTATCATCAACGGAAAGCGGTTGCCCGGTACTCCGTCTTGGCGAATAGTAGACAGTGTCATAGCCGCCACTCTAGATAAAATCCCGCGTGATCGAAGCGCGCTTACCGTCCGCTCTACGCAAAATCGCTTGACAAGAGGCATGTCGAATTGAGCGTTGGACTGGAATCTTCGTCGACCTTTGACCGGCAGCTGGTCGGCGCTGATCCGCTGGGCAGGACTTTCGGGTTTGTATCGCGACTTTTTGCCTGACCCGTTTTCACCTCACTGATCGATGTTCTCATGAATTGCGTCGAGCGGCAGCCCCGCGAACTCGATCATCGACGCATTGCGACGCGGGCTCAGTTGCGCCGAGTCGAGCGCTTCTACGAGCGCTTCGGCGGTTTGAAAGCGATCGTTCGGATCTTTCTCGACGCAATGATCGATCGTCTCCTGGAGTGATGCGGGAAGATCTCCACGGATGTCACCAACCGGTGGCACCTCGTCCGTGAGCTGTCTGACAAGTGTCTTCTGAGTAGTCTCAGCCGCCATTGCAACCCGCGCAGTCGCAGCGAAGTGAGCAGTGAGTCCGAGAGAGTAGATATCACTGCGTCCATCGACCTGATCGCCTGATGCCTGCTCGGGACTCATGTATTCCGGAGTGCCCACGACTTCGCCGACTCGCGTCATCGCGGCGACAGGCGCAGCCTGCGAGATCGATCGCGATATTCCGAAATCCATCACGAGTGCGCGGCCGGTTGCACGTTCGAGCATCACGTTCTCCGGCTTGATGTCGCGGTGCACTACTCCACGGCCGTGTGCGTATGCGAGTGCATATGCAACGTCCTGGAGAATGCGAACGAGCTCTCGAACTGGTAATGGACCCAGTCTCGCCACTCTCTCGGCGAGTGTCTCGCCTTCGACGAAGCCCATTACATAAGCGAGAATGTCGTCTGATTCTTCGACAGCGTAGACCGGGACGATATTTGGATGTGAGAATCCGGCCGCCGTTCGCGTCTCTCGAATGAACCGCTCGCGAAGGGCAGCCTGTGACGCGTACTCGGCGGGAAGAACTTTTATTGCGACAAGCCGGTCGAGCCGCAGGTCGCGAGCGAGATAGACTGCTCCCATACCGCCACGACCTAGCTCGCGCTCGATACGGTAGCGGTCGCCGAGCATCGAAGTGAGAGCGGATTGAGAGTCAGAACTAATGGGGGCAGTTGTCATTTGATTGTTTGAGGCTGCTCGAAGTTGAGAGAAGCGGCGCAGGCGTCAAGGCAAAGGGCATAAATTCCGGAGATGCGTGATCGCACCGATCCAGGACAGGAACGAAACAGCAACCTGAGCCGCGACTTATACCGTCGCGTTCTCGACCGTCTCGGCTTTGACACCGCACCGGAGATCACTACGGCGGGGTTGGCGCGCGCTTATCGCGCCTGGGGTGAAACCATTCCGTTCGACAACGCCGCAAAGCTCGTCGCACTTCGAACCAACACTTCCGGAAATCTTCCGGGCATTGATGCGGTTGAGTTTTTCGAGAATTTTCTCGAGCACGGTGTTGGCGCAACCTGCTGGCCGTCGAGCAATGCGCTTCTCTCACTCCTCACGCAGATGGGATTCGATGCTCGCCGGCTTGCAGGATCGATGCGCGATACAGGCGTGATTTCACATGGAACTACGAGGGTGTGCCTCGATGGACAGTACTGGCTCGTTGATTCATCGATGCTTACCGGGATTCTGGTCCCACTCAACCAAGAGTTATTCGTCTCAGGTGATCCGCTATGGAGTGTAGAGACCGAATATGATGAGGGCAGTCACATCATATGGTGGGATTCGGTTCCTGCACCTGAATACATCCCCTGCAGACTCCTTTCCAATGAAGTCACGTACGACTTCTATCTGGAACGGTATGAAGCATCGCGTATAAAGAGTCCGTTCAATGAGCGAATCTACGCGCGAATAAATCGACCCCACGAGATACTTGTCATCTCAGGCAACCGGCGCTTTCTGAAGACGGCGGCGGGTGTCGAAGGATCGCTTCTGAGCGAAACGCAGCTCGAACAGAGTCTCGCAGACGAGATCGGGTTTTCGGGAGCGATGATCGACAGGCTGCGCAAATGTGGCGCGTTAGCAGCGTCGATGATTCCAAATGAGGGCCCGCCGCCGCCGCCAACGAGGCCTCGACCCTCACGACGCGGCATTGCTTGACAGCGTTCACTTGCAAGTGAGTGTTCTCCCCACATGTCATATACCGAATCGCACCTGCTCCCAGGCGAGCAGGTCAAGTATCAGGCGCATCTGCACTGGTTTCCATTCTTGCCTGCGTATGTGGTTGGGATTTTATTCACCATTCTGGCAGGCATCGGGCTTGTGATGCAGAACTGGTGGGTTGCAATTGCCGGCGCCGTGATTGCGATTCCAACATTCGTCTGGCTGTGGATAACGAAGAGCACTTCAGAGTTCTGCGTCACTGACAAACGCGTCGTCATCAAAGTGGGCTTCATTCAACGGCGCACTCTCGAGACCTTACTCGGCAAGGTGGAGACAATCGGAGTAGAGCAGAGCCTGCTCGGAAGAATGCTGGATTTCGGAACAATCGTCGTAACAGGAACAGGCGGGACTCACGAGTCGTTCCACAACATCGCGAGTCCGCTCGAGTTTCGCCGGCAGGTGCAGGCCGAAGTGAGCGCCCAGGACTCAGATGAAGATGACGATGATAGTCCAGCGCGGGCTCGCGACGAGCGAGAGTGTCCATATTGCGCCGAGATGATTCTCAAGAAGGCGCGGGTCTGCAAGCATTGCGGCAGGGATGTCGAACCGATGACGACGTAGATGACAACAGTTGGGCTCGTCGGCGGTCTAGGCGCCGAATCCACAATCGACTACTACCGTCGAATCATCAGCAGGTGGCGGGAGAGTGACCAATCGAGCTATCCGTCAATCGTGATCGATAGTCTCGACGTAGATATTGGCATTAGACTGAGCGCAACCGATCACGCAGCGCTCGCTGATTATCTGAGCGCATCCATAGCGAGACTGATGAGAGCCGGAGTGGATTTCACTGCGATGGCAGCGAACACGCCGCACATCGTTTTCGATGAGCTCGCGAAGCGATCGAGTGTGCCGATGCTGAGTATTGTCGAGGTGTGCGCCGACGAGGCTCGAGCGCGAGGATTCAAGCGATTACTGATCCTCGGCACGCGCTTTACAATGGAAGGCACATTCTATCCGCGTACTTTCGAGCGGCGCGGACTGGAGATCGTCGCACCGCCAGAAACCGATCGCGACTGGATTCACGAGAAATACATCGGCGAGCTGCTCGCGGGGAAATTTCTCGATGCCACGCGCGCGCGACTTGTCGATATTATTTCGCGAATGCGCGATGAGCACAGCGTCGATGCGCTGATACTTGGCGGCACTGAGCTTCCGTTACTGCTCAGGACCGACACCATTGCCGGACTTCCTACTCTGGACACGACCGAGCTGCATGTGCGCGCGATTGTCCATCGACTCCAATCTGCCTGATGCGATTCAAGCTCTTATCCATAGCATATCTCGTTTGCGCGTGCGCCCCACAGACAGCACCCACTCCAGCTCGCGTTACTCCTTCCGACCCTGAGGCGATCACTGCCGCATACATGGATGCGATTCGCGGCGATCCATCGAGCCTGCTCCTGTTTCTTCGCGACATGCCAAAGGGTGGTGACCTGCACAATCATCTCGGAGGATCCATCTACGCCGAGAGCTTCGTCGAGTGGGCGGCTGCGGATGGTCTTTGTCTCGTTCAGCGCGAGCTTCGCCTCAAGCCCCCACCTTGCCGACCATCAGCCGGAGAAATTCCGGCGAGCCAGATACTTCGTGATGGCAAGCTTTACGGCGATGTCATCGATGCGTGGTCGATGCGGAACTGGAACCCGGCGCGAGAGAACGGCCACGATCAGTTCTTCGAATCATTTGGAAAATTCGGCCTCGCAGAAGAAGGTCGCGCCGGCGATATGCTCGCTGAGGTAACGCGGCGTGCGGCTGACCAGCACGTCATCTACATGGAGCTGATGGACAGGCCGGACGGCGATGGAGTAGTCGGCATGTCCATGTCGATGCCGTTAGACACTAATTTCTCGGCGCTTCGCGACAAGCTGATCGCGCGCGGCTTGCGCGATACACTGCAAGCTGGTCGCAGAAAGCTGGACGGCTGGGAGCGCAGGCAGCGACAGCTCCTTGCGTGTGATTCATCACCGCGTCCGCCGGCATGTGATGTTACCGTGCGCTATCTCTATCAGGTGCTGCGCGGCCTGCCTCCTCAGGCAGTGTTCGCTCAGATACTCGCCGGATTCGAGATGACGCGTGCGGATCCGCGTGTCGTCGGATTCAATCTCGTGATGCCCGAAGACGCTGTCGTACCGATGCGCGATTTCAATCTGCATATGCGCATGATCGACTTTCTTCACGGTTTATATCCGGATGTAAAAATCTCCCTGCACGCGGGTGAGCTGGCGGAGGGACTCGTACCTCCCGAAGGTCTGCGCTTTCATATAACGCAGTCAATCGACCTGGGTCATGCCTCGCGAATCGGACATGGCACAGCTGTGCTTCATGAGAACGATCCGCGCGGCCTGCTCAAGAAAATGGCGGACAGGAAAATTCTCGTTGAGATCGCCTTATCGAGCAGCGACGCGATACTCGGCATCAGGGGC
>DASUXX010000176.1:0-3328 GCA_036377755.1 Gemmatimonadaceae bacterium | reverse complement strand
CCGAACATGAGACGCCTCCAGTGAGAATTTCGGACTGCACACGAGCCAGACTCTAAAATAGCGGCCGGACCGCCAGCCGCTATTGATAAAGCTTTCGCGTAACAGTATTACGAGTCGCGTGCTTCGCTCGTTTCGAATTTCTCTCCTGACGGCTGGCGCGCTTTTCACGCTGCTTATGGCGGCGTGCGAAGCGCGGCTCGACGTCGATGCGCCTCCTCCTGCAATGATGGCTGACACTGACACTCTGCCATCGTTACCGACGTCCACGCTCGATATTCCTCTCACTCTCGACCTTTCGCCTGTCGTAGGAGCTCTCGACAAGGCGGTGCCGAGAAAGTTCGGGAACATCGACGAGCAGAAGGCGACGTCGAATAAACGTGTGAAAATCGCCTATGAGGCGACGCGCGATCCGTTTGCGGTATCGCTCAACGGAACGACAGCGACAATTTCAGGCGTCGTTCATTATAAAGGTCGCGGCTGGTACAATCCGCGGATTGGTCCGGATGTCTCGAGCTCGTGCGGGATAAGCGATGCTCAGCCGAGGGCGAAGATCGTGATCTCTTCGAAGCTCGAGATAACTCCCGAGTGGCGCCTCAAAGGCAAATCGCGAATCGCGGATGTCGAGCCATACAGCTCAGAGCGCCGCGACCAATGTCGAGTGACATTTCTCAAGATCGACGTCACCGATCGTGTGATAAGCGCAACGCGTGAAGCGCTCGAGAAACAGCGGCCGATGATCGACAAAAAGATCGCATCGATCACCCTGAAGCCGCGCTTCGAGAATTACTGGCACCTTCTCGAACAGCCGATTCGCCTCACTGACAGCGTGTGGCTTCTGATAAGACCTTCAGCAGTTCGAATGGGCCAGACAGTCGGCGTTAAGCGCACACTCGTTACCGCACTGGGGTTTTCAGCATCGCCCGTCGTCGTAACAGGCCCACGACCAGCGGTTACGCTCACATCCCTGCCGCGACTGAATCCTGCAGCGGTCGGTAACGGACTGCACATACTTATGGAAGGCGTCATCCGCTACGATCTCGCAACGGATCTCTTGAAAAAACATCTCGTCGGTAAGGAATTCGAGCGCAGCGGTCAAAAGCTTCAGGTAAAGGAAGCGCGACTCTTCGGCATCGGAGGCGACAAGCTCGCGCTGGAGCTGCGCTTCAAGGGCGCAGCAAACGGCAAGGTGTATCTTGTGGGCACTCCACGCTACGATCCTTCGACAAACGAGCTCTACGTTCCAGATCTTGACTACGATATTGGATCGACCGCCCTACTCGTCCAGGGGCTCGAATGGGTCAAGCACGATGACGTGCGCGAGTTCATTCGCAAGAATGCGCGATGGAGTGTTGGCGACGTGATGGAAACGGCAAAAGCGCAGCTTTCCAAAGGTCTCAACCGTGAGCTCGCGAAAGGCGTCACGCTCTCGGCAGAAGTACAGCAGGTGCAGGGACTTTCGGTTCACGCCCGCCGCACAGCAATCCGGCTGCGCGCACAGGCAGATGCAAATGCACGCCTAACTGTCGTGAGCAACAAATGAAAGCTGACGAAGGGCTGGTTCGCGCGCTCGGAGTGCGCGGCTTAACCGCGGGCATGATCAACTACATGATCGGCGCAGGAATCTTCGTGCTTCCCGCGCTGGTCGCTGCGCAGGTTGGAGCTGCTGCTCCACTGATCTATGTCATCTGCGCAGTTGCGATGGGAATGATCGTGATGTGCTTCGCAGATGCGGGCAGCCGCGTCTCTCTTACTGGCGGCACATACGCGTATGCAGAAATTGCATTCGGGCCGTTTGTTGGGTTCATCGTCGCCTTCACTCTCTGGTTCGGATCATCGGTGCTCGCGAGCGCGGCGGTCGGGAATGTTCTCATGGATTCGCTCACACAACTTGTGCCCGCGTTTGGTGGCCGCGTGGTGCGAGCGGCGGCGCTCTTCCTCGTATACGCGTTGTTCGCGACGATCAACATTCGTGGTGTGAAAATCGGTAGCAGGGTGGTGCAGACCGTCACGCTTGCGAAGCTGACGCCTCTGTTTGTGCTGATTGCGGTCGGCTTGTTTGCAATCAATCCGCCGAATCTTGCGTGGCCGGGCATGCCGCCGGTGAGTGACATTGCCCGCGCGGCTGTCGTCCTGATCTTCGCCTTTCTCGGCATAGAGACCGCCCTCAACACAAGCGGTGAGGTTCGCGATCCAGCGCGTACGGTTCCTCGCGCGATTTTCGTCACGATAGTGCTCGTGACACTCATTTATATGGGACTTCAGCTCGTGTCCCTTGGCATCCTGGGTCCGGAGCTCGCGACGAACACAAAGGCCCCTCTCGCCGAGACGGCCAGGCGTGTGCTGGGCTCTGGAGGCCAGTCACTCGTTCTGATAGGCACGGCAATCTCGACGTTTGGCTATGTAGGCGGTGACATGCTATGCGCACCGCGCGGCCTATACGCTCTTGGGCGCGATGGACTGCTCCCTTCCTCCATCGGATCGGTAAGTGATCGGTTCCGCACTCCGTACGTTGCCATTGGAATTCATGCAGCGCTGTGCGCCGCATTTGCGATTACTGGGACGTTTGCCGGATTGCTCGTGCTCGCTACCCTGGCAACGCTGATCGTATATCTCATCTGCTGTGCAGCAACGATCAAGCTTCAGAGAATGGATGTTCGCGCCGACGGTGCGCGTCCGTTCAGGATGCCCGGCGGTCCCGTGATTCCTGTCCTCGCATGTGGCATAGTGATCTGGCTCATGACCAGCTCCACCCGCCAGGAATTCATCGCGATGGCTGCGATGCTTGTCGCAGAAACTGTCATCTTCTTTTTGATGCGGATGCGCACGGTATCGGAGCGTGTCACCGCGTAGTTTGTCCTCAACCCCCACACTTTAAAATGCATTCATTTCGTCGAGCCCTCACCCTGCTTGCTGTCAGCGCAGTGTCTGCCGCTGCACAGCAGCCCATCGACACCGAATACTCGGCACGAATAAAGGAGCTCACGCCCACGGATCCAAAATGGAAGTTCACGACTGAGCTCGTCTCAACTCTTCCCGCGTCGAGCACGGTTCCGACTCCTCTCAAAGTCGTCGGATACGTTCCAGGCACAATCGGCAAGCTGTCTCATATTGCCGACCTCAATAAATATTTCCGTGCTCTCGATGAAGCTTCGCCAAGGGCGAAGCTGTTTTCGATGGGAATGAGTGATGAGGGTCGCGAGATGATCGTTCTCGCGATTGCAGACGAGGCAACCATCGCGAATCTCGACAAGTACCGGACGGATCTCGCGCGCCTTGCGGATCCGCGCGGTCTCTCGTCGGCGGATCGTGCGCGTCTTATAAAGGAAGC
>DASUXX010000175.1:0-16626 GCA_036377755.1 Gemmatimonadaceae bacterium | reverse complement strand
GGGAGCGCGGCGCCGCGCTTCAGCGTGAAACGAGCGCTCGACGCTTTCGAGCTTGCGCGCCAGCTTCTGTCGCTCTTTCGATTCCACTTTTGCAAGGCACCGTGCAGCGAGTGCCTCGATAGCGGCCGCGAGCGAGTACAGCTCCTCCATCCGTTCACGCTGCAACGGTGCGACGGCGAGACGTTTTCGGAGCCCTGATCCACCACCCACTTCGATCAGCAGTCCCTCCTGCAGCAAGCGCTGCAATGCCTCGCGCACCGGCGTGCGACTAACGCGCAGCGTCTCGGCGAGTGGCCCTTCCGCGATGCGTGCGCCCGGAGGCAATCGACCGTGAACGATCATCTGATAGATCTGATCGTATGTCCGATTGATCCGTTCGCCGCCAGCTCGTTTCGGCGTCTCGCGTTTTATGGAGCGGCTTCCTTGTGAAGGCACATGAATGGGGAAAGGTGCAAATCAATACCATAAATAGCGAGCACCGATCATCAATAAAGAATGCAAGCGAATCGTAACCGTCGCGTCAGGGTGCCGGCCCGGTCGAGTGTTCGTAGATCGATACCGGTGTACGCAAAATTGGTATACCAAAAAATTACATCATTCGACAATGCGTGAGGGCAGCATGAAAAAGGGTCTGTTGATGCACGTTGTTCTGGCTTCGCTGGTTTTGACGGGATGCGACAGCGATCCGACGGGGTCGGGCCCGAGCGCAAATGTCCGCTTCTTCAACGCTGCGACAGGCATGAGCGGAAATGGCGGCTTTACAGCGAATGGAGACTTCGCATCCGGTTCGGCGCTCGCTTTTGGACAATCAGCATGCACCACGGTCGATGCCGGCTCGACAGTGTTCGGCTTCGGCGCGGCCGGCTCAGGCGGCTTGAGTGGCAATGCGCTCGCAACTCTGACCAATCAAACCCTTATCGACGGTGGCAATATCACTGTGGCAGCCGCTGGAGCTGCTCCGACGCCCACGCTGTTCCTGCTCGACAACAACTTTTCGGGTATCCTCGGCGCCAACCAGGCGGCAGTTCGCTTCGTGAACCTCGCCCCCGGAACTGAAGCCAATCCGGTCAGCTTCGTCGTATACGTCGGCGCGATCGAAACAGGCATCTCGCCTTATGCAATCAACATTGCAGTCGGCGCACCAACGGAGTTCACTACAGTAACGAGCGGATCCAATCCGTTCGCGGTCCTGAAGATCCCGGGACATGACCTCGTAGTTACGGGAAGCGCTGGAACATTCAACCTGCAGCCGGGCACGATCAACACGCTTGCGATTGTTCCAAATGGGGCAGACGGTTTCCAGCTGATCAACCTTCCGCGCTGCACCTGACGGAGGTTTCGATGGTCATGAAACGCCCCCTCATCGCGACGGCCGGGATCGCGTCTCTTGCAATTCTGATTTCCTGTGGCAAAGAGCCGACTGCACCGATCACTCCGCCGGTCACGGTTCCTCCGCAGGACCAGATGCCGATCACCGGGACTCTCGTGCCGGGAATGACATCTTACGATGAGACCATTTCCGCATTGATGAAGAAATGGAAGGTTCCCGGTGGTGCAGTAGCTGTGTTGTACAATGGCAGACTCGTCTACGCACGTGGCTTCGGTTACTCGGATGTCGAGAACAAGACGCCGGTTCAGCCTGACGCACTGTTCAGGATTGCCAGCGTCTCGAAAACTTTTACGAGCGCGGCGATCATGACGCTCGTCGGGGAAGGGAAGCTCAGCTTCGACGATCCTGTTGCACCATTCGTCGATTATCTCGCTCCCGCAGCGGGAGCTACGGTCGATCCGCGATGGGAGCAGATCACCATCCGCAATCTGCTCAATCACACTGGTGGCTGGGATCGCGGCAAACCGAATGGTGGATTCGATCCGATCGATCGGACGCTTGAAGCAGCGGCTGAAATGGGTGCGCCATCACCAGCGTCGCCTGAAACGCTGATCCGCTGGATGAAAGGAAAGCCGCTCGACTTCAATCCGGGCGAAAAGTTCGCCTATTCGAATTTCGGTTACATCATTCTCGGCCGGGTGATCGAGCGTTTGACGGGAATGCCTTACAAGGATTACGTGCGCACTCGCGTACTCGAGCCCGCCGGCGCCAAGCGCACGCAACAGGGAAAATCGCGGATGAGTGATGCGCTCCCCGGAGAAGTGAAATACTACTGGCCGGGCTCAGCGACCGTGAACTTCCCCATGGTGCCATCGGTTTTTCCGGGGGAAGGCTTAGTCCCGATCAATTACGGTGGCTATTACTTCGAAGTGGGTGATGCGAGCGGCGCGTGGGTTTCGTCGACGGTCGATCTGCTGCGGTTCCTCTCTGCCATTGACGGTCGTCCGACTCGCCCTGACATCCTCAGCGGGCAGCTCATCGCGCAGATGACGGGGAGCGGCGCTCCGCTATGTCCGAATAACGCGTGCTATTATGCTGCCGGCTGGATGGTGGGCCCGGTACAGGGCGACGCGAACTGGTGGCACGGCGGAGACCTGCCAAGTACGGTGAGCTTTCTTCTACGCTCTTATAACAATTACTCGTGGGCCGCAGTGTTCAACACCAATCCCACGCTCGCCACGGGTGCTTTCGACAATGAGCTCGATGTGGCGCTATGGGATGCGCTCAAGAAGATCACTGAGCTTCCTGCACACGACTTGTTCTCGAGCTTCCAGTGACGTGTCATAACATGACTAAGCGCGTCGGCTTCTTTTTGGTGGCAGCGATGCTCGCTGCCTGTTCCGGCGGAGAATCGTCCGGCCCCAAATCGGGCAACCCCGCAAACATCGTTGTACTCGGCGCAACGGACATCGGAACTACCGCCGGTAGTTTCCAGACGGCTGATTCAATTGCGATCAAGGTCACTGACGAGTCGAACAATCCTGTCGCAGGGCAGACAGTAACCTTTTCTATAGTAGCAGGTGGCGGCAGTGCCACCCCTGCGACGAAAAGCACTGGCTCGGACGGCGTCGCGCGGACTGCGTGGACCGTCGGCAACGCGGGAGCGCAAGCGTTGCGCGCAACTGTCGGTTCGCTCAACGTAGACATCACCGCGAATGCGATCAGCTGCAACGAAATCACTTTGGGTGTGGGCCAGGTGCAATCGCTCAACCCTGAGAGCTCAGCATGCGCGATTCTCAACGGCAAGGCGCAGCGATACATCATTACGATCGTGAACGCGAAAAGCTCGCCCGATGCTGCGCTCGGTTATAAGGCTGCCGGTCGGAGCGGCGGGACGTTGTCCGCGTCGTCACAGATTCTTGCAAACGTACCGAGCTCATTGGTAGCGGCAGGTTCTGGTATTGCTGGCGAAGAAATGAGCGAGTCGCTCGCCAGTGAGCGCGCGCATGCTCTGATTCTCAGGAAAAACATGGAGCTGCTGGAGCAGTACGGCCCGAAGGTGCATGCTGCGTTGAATACCAATGCTGCAGCGGCGCAGGCGGCGCGGCCGTCAGTTGGCGATCTCATTCCAATGAAGGTGCCGGACATTACGGTAAACGGGTGCAATTCCTTTACGCCTCTTACAGCGCGGGTGGTTTATGTCGGATCTAAAGGAATTGTGCTCGAGGATACGGAGAACGTGCTGAAGGGACAGGTCGACACGCTCCTGACACGTGTCGGTCACGAATTCGACGATGTGATCTTCCCAATCCTCACTAAGAACTTCGGCAATCCGCTTGCGATGGACGCACAGCTGAATAATGACGGCGCGCTGTACATGCTGGTGTCTGACAAGGTCAACAAGAGTGGTGCGACGGGCTTTGTGTCGAACGCCGATCTGCTGCCGACTTCGCAATGTCCTTCGAGCAACATGGCGGAGGTTTTCTACGCGCGCGGCCTCACGCCGCCTGGTACCAACACAGGTCCGTTGGACTTCAGCTTCGCCTCCACTTCACGGAGGCTCGCATCGGTAATTATCCATGAATCGAAGCACCTGACGAGCGCGGCGACAAAAATCTCACTAGGGTGGAACGGACAACGCCCCTTCGAGGATGCCTGGCTCGAAGAGTCGTCAGCTGAGATTGCGATGGAGCTGTTGAGCCGGGTCACGTATTCGCTTCCCGGAAAGTTCAATCTCGATTACACGACGACACTTGCTAAGGAAGCGCGCCCTGCATCCGGGCTCCCTCTCAACATGTTTCATCCCTTCAGCTACCTCTACACCTATTTCGCGGCGCCGGAAACACACTCGCTCGCGGGACCCGCAGGGGCAGGGGATTTCACCTTCTATGGTAGTGGCTGGGCATTCTTGCGGTGGGTCATCGACACGTATGCCGCGAACGAATCTGCATTCCTTACAGCAATGACTCGCGATTTTTCGAACTGGGGTATGGCGAATATCGAAAATCTCACCGGGAAATCGTTCGCGCAGCTTTTCAGCGAGTTCTCGCTTGCGGTTGCGCTCGACGATTATCCCGACTTTACGCCGTCTGAATCGAAGTACTCGTTCCCGAGCTGGAACCTGCGCAGCATCTTCGCTGGAATGAACACTGACTTTCCGAATTTGTTTCCGAGCTCAGCACCGCTGAATATCCGTTCGACAGGTTTCGGAAAATTCACTTTCGACTTTAATGCAGTGCGTGGCGGCGGTTTCTCGCTGCTTCAGTTGTCGGGAACGCAGGCGAACAAGCAGCTGCTCGAGTTCAAAGCCGCTAATGGCGCTGCATTATCAGCAGACATGCGGGTGAATATCGCTCGCGTGCAATAAGCTAACGGCGCACGACGACTGATTCAATCTCCATTTATCGACGATCGCTAACGAGACATACAACCATTGGTGGATGGTTGTATGTCTCGTTAGAGATCGTCGCTTCACTTCCTCTCGAGCGGTGTCTTTTGTCCACCCTGTTCGAGTACTGCACCGGTTACCTTCCCCTGCGCGTCGAGCTGAAATTCGAAGATTGGACCTCGCGGATCCTGAAACCGCGTCTCTGACCGCGCGTTGAGCGGCGCTTCCGGATTGTTCCCCGGCTTTACGAAAAGCCTGTCGCCGTCGCGGCGGAATGTCGCAGTGAATCCGGACGCGGTCTTGTACTCGCCAACGTAGCGGTCGAGGATTGCAGCGGACAATGAAATCCCCGGTGCGCGTGCTGCTTCAACTTCCGGAGGCAGCTTCGGCTTAGGCTCGGGGAATGAATCGATCAATGCGGCCATCCGCTTGCGCGTTGCTTCATCAGGCAGCCGTCCGATGCCACCGCCGATGTTGTCGATCATGTGCTTCGCCTTCGTGGTCCCTCCGCGGACCACAGTGACCGCGGGATGACTGACGACATACTTCGCGAAAAACTGCGCCCAGCTTTTTGCATCAAAGTCTGCGGCCCAGTTGGGAAGAGGCCTGTCGCCGACACGAGCGAAAAGCCCGAGGCCACTGGCAACGCAGCTCATTCCTCCATTTCCACCGAATGGGAAATAGGTCAACACGCCGATCTTTCTCTCCTGAGCCAAAGGCAGGATCTTCTCTTCGGCGTGCCGATAGTCGAGCGCGTAACGTGTGCCGATGAAATCGATCTGCTCGCTGCGCATCAGTGACTCGAGCTGCGGAAACAATTCCTTGCCGAATGACGAGACGCCGATGTATCGAACGCGCCCTTCCTTTTTCATTTCCTTCATCACTTCAAAGTGCGTCGGATCAGCGTTCGCGTTCACCATCACAAGGTCGAGCTTCGGGACTTTATATCGTGCGAGTGATTCCTCGATCTGCGCCCGTGCGGAAGCAGGGCCGGGTTGTGGCGGGCCGGGTGGCGAAACGCGCGCCGACCAGAAGAGCTTGTTCTGAATTCCAAGCTCGGTTGCAAGCTTGGCGGTGATCTCATCCGATTGCGTATTGCCGTGGAAAGTGTCGAGCAGCCTGCCGCCGTTATCGACGAGCGCCTTGAGAACTTCCTTGAGCGCGGCCTGATCTGCGCACGATGCGTGGTTCGCCAGCGTGAGTCCGATTACGGGAAGTTTCTCACCGGACGATGGAATCGCACGCTGAATGAGCGTTCCATCCAGCTGCTGAAGCGCGCGTAACAGCTGCGGTGTAAGCACGAGCGAAGTGCCAGCGCCTGCTGCGATTCCAACAAATTGTCGACGATTGATCATGAGTGTTTCAGGTTGAGGTCAGAGGTACTGCTGCTGCTGAATGCTCAGCGGATAGTGTTGGAACAAAGCGATGCTCAGCTTGCCGCTGCTGACGCCGGCCGAGCCAGAAGCCGAGCGCGCCCCACACAACTGCGAGTGGCAGCGAGATGGAGATCAACGAGGCCACTCCAGTCCCGAGGCGCCCAAGCGCTCCCTCCACTTGTGATCCCATCACGTCACCTGTGCGGTACACGAAGGTGTCGATGAATGCCTTCGACTTGTATTTGTCGGTGCGAGGCACAACGGTGAAAAGAGTCTCGCGCGCTGGTCGCACGATTCCGCGCTGCACAGCATTGTAAGCGGCCTGGAGAACCACGATTGCCGCGAGGGATGCGACGACAGCGAGTCCTGCGACACCCAGCCCTGCCGTGATCGGCAGCAGGGTGAGCGCGAATGGCACTCCGAGCCGCTTCATCACTCTCCCCGTCACGAATCCCTGCATAGTCATGGTCGTGATCTGTGTATACAGGTCGATCTTCGCAAAGACTGTCGTGCGCACATCGAGTCCGTCGCCGAGACCCGCTACTAGGTGAAGTTTGGTGAAATAGATGAACGTCGCGAACACAGTCATGATCAGCACGTAAGCCGAGATGCCAAGCAGGTACGGTGAGCGGGTGACAGCTCTGAATCCGTCCCATGCGCTGCCGCCAATGACGGAGCGTTCGTCGATTGTTGCATTCTCGTGCCCGGGCTGAAGTTTCGTTACACCTCGCAATGAGAGCATCGCCAGTCCCAGAACGCCTGCAGCGATCGGGAGGAGTGCCGCAGTTCCGAGTGGCTTCGCGAGCTGTGATGCGAGCCATGGCCCTGCGATCGCACCGAGTGATCCACCCACTGTGATCAATCCGAAGAGACGCTTGCCCTGATCGAGAGAGAAGCGATCAGCCATCACTCCCCAGAAGATCATCGTGGCGAACAGGTTGAATACGCTGAACCAGACAAAGAAGACCATGCCGCTCGTCTTCCCAATCGCTGCCGGAGCCATCACAAGCAAACCGTAGAACACCAGCAGGCTCACCGCGAAGAAGAGATACGCAACGTTGATGAAGACCAGACGTCTGAAACGGCTCACCATGAGCCCGAATAGGGGGTTCACCGCGAGTGTAACGACTGCTGTTCCGACGAACAGCCATCGTATGGCCTCGATCCCTCGCTCCAGCCCGAGCGCCTCACGCGCGGGCTTCAACATCATCAGCGCTGTGAGGATGAAAAAGAATGCGAGCCCGGATACCAGCACCGGCCACGCTTCTTCCCGGCGGATGTGCATGAATCGCTGGATGACGTTCGTCATTACTGACGCATTATCCAACGCGGCTCACTGACGCACAACGAAAAGTGCGTCAACGTCCTGTCTATGTTCTGTCAATGCAGCGGAGGCGACTACTCCCGCGTGAACCTATATCCGCTTTTACGCACAGTGTGAAAATGACGCGGGTTTGCCGGGTCGACTTCGAGCTTCCGTCGCAGCTCCATGATGTGCATGTCGACTGTGCGTGACATCACGTCAGATGCGTATCCCCAGATCTCGCGCAACAGCTGCGAGCGCGTGATGACCTCGCCCGGTCTCGTTACCAGTGTTGCGAGCAGCGAGTAGCCGCGGGGCGACAGGGTAACCGGCACGCCGTTTCGATGCACGTTGTGCGCGCGTAGATCTACTACGACATCGGAGAATGTTACGATAGCCGGCTGTACGCGCAGCCGCTCCGACTCGGGCGCGTCGGGGTGAGCTGCAGCGGCTGTCTCGCCGAGCATTGTCTTCACTGTCTCGAGCAGTGCGCGCAGATTACCGCGCAGTGCAGGATCAGTAGCCCGGCGCCGCTCGGCCGCACGTTGCAACGCGCGCGCGAGCTGGGGTGTTTGAACCGGCTTCAATAAATAATCGACTGCGCTGACGTCGAACGCACGAAGCGCGAACTGATCGTGCGCCGTGACGAATACAACCGGTGGCATCTTGTTCGGACCGATTGCATCAACGAGTGCAAAGCCTCCCATCTCGCGCATCTGGACATCGAGGAGAACGACGTCAGGCGCAAGGCCGATGATTGCCTTAGCTGCATCAGTGCCATCGTCACATTCGCCAACGACTTCCGTTCCGGGAATTTCTGAGAGCAGGTGACGCAGCCGTTGTCTCGCGAGCGGCTCGTCGTCGATGATCAGCACGCGCATCATGCCGGTCACGCCCGTCATCTGTCGGCCGAGTTCGATGGTGCTTCCGTCTGACACACGCGATACGGGATCCGTATTCTCGCAACAGTGCCCTGGGGATGTGCCGGTTCGATCGTAAATGTTCCATCGTCGGCATGAAGCTGCGCGAGTCGTGCACGCACGTTCTGTAATCCGATCCCAAGTGAAGAATTATTCGATCGCTCGCTGATTCCGACGCCGTCGTCGGATACGGTCAGCTCGAGGCGATCGCCGTCGAGACGAGCGCCGATTACCACGCGTCCCGGTGAGTGCCTCGGCGCCAGCCCGTGACGAATTGAATTCTCTACCAATAGCTGCAATACGAATGCGGGAACACAAGCTGACCTCAATGAGTCAGGGACCTCGAGATCCACCGTGAGCCACTCGAAGCGGAGCACTTCTATCTCGAGGTATGAATCGACAAGTCGCAGCTCATTCTCGAGCGTGGTCTCTTCACCGCGAGTGACAGAGAGTGAAGCACGAAGGAATGAAGAGAGTGCAGAGATTGCAGTATCGGCCTTTGCCGTATCGGAAGGGACGAGACTCGCAATCGAATTCAGCGCGTTGAACAGGAAGTGCGGATTCAACTGGAGGCGCAGCGTTTGGAGTCGCGCTGACGCAAGCTCTGCTTTCAGGTTCGCCTGAAGCACAGCGCTGTCCCGCTCGCGCTGCATGTACACCACCATCAGACCAAGCGCTGCCGCCGCGACAAGCAGGAACAGATAAAACGGTCCATTGAAAACGAGGGCACGACCAACCGGCGGCGCCGACCTTCCAAGTGCGTACCCGACAAGTACAGTCGCATAGAACCTCATGACGATGATCGGAATGGCGAGTGCCGCAAGGATCGTCAGCACTTTTTTCATCGGCTGATGGCGGGCCCACAACGCGAGACGGAACATCAGGTACGTCGCGAGCCCCCAGGATGTCTGATCCAGGACCAGATTTACGAGCATTGGACCCGAGGCGCCCGGGCGGCTCGGGAAATCCATCATCGTACCGAGAAACCTGATCGGTATGGCAGCATCCCATGCCAGCATCCACAATGCGAAGAGCTTCCAGCTCCGCGCAAAGTCCGGTGCCGGCGTGCCGGCTCTCGCCGGCATCTTCTCAGGTATTTCGATTGAGCGCTGCTTCGACAACCGGGGGAAGGGAAAGAGAGTCCGCTGAAGTCCAGGGACACACAGTATAGCTGATGGGCCCGGCCTGCGACCCGTGCGCCGGCATCGTTGACGGAACGTAAACGGAAAATTGACAGTCTCCGGGCCCAAGGGGGAGGGAATGCGCCCGATCGTGTGTTAAAGAAACATGGGCCTTGCCCGAAAAATAAGCATACCAAATTAGCATACAAACCGATGACGAGACGCCTGGTACGACCATTGATCGCTGCCATTCTGGTTGCCTGCTCAGGCGGAGAGCCTGCCAGTCCTGGCAGCGGCAACCCCGCGATGATCAGTGCGGTAGGCGGTGCCGCGATTGGCTCATCCGCCAGCGGCTTCGAGACAGCGGACTCGATTTCGATCAAGGTGACCGACGAGTCCGGCAATCCCGTCGGAGGACTGGATGTGAGCTTTTCGGTAGTCGCGGGCGGCGGCAGTGTAAGCCCGGTAACACGAAACACGGATACCAACGGTGTCGCGCGGACCGCATGGACCATGGGCAGCCCTGGAGCGCAAACGCTGCGCGCAGCCGCCGGCGCACTGAATGTCGAAATCACGGCAAACGCTGTGGCCTGCAGTGAAATGAGTCTTGAAGTCGGTCAGGTGCGGCCGCTCGATCCGGAAAATGCGTTGTGTGCTGTTCTCAACGGAAAAGCGCAGCGTTACCTCGTTACGATCGTAAACGCAGCGAACTCTCCAATTGCATCGGCATCCTACAAGGGACGCGGCACTGGTGGCGGTACTTCGGCACAGGTTTCTGGAACGATGATGACTTCATCGGCCGCGACCTCGTCGTTGTCCACTGCAGCCGGCGAAGAGACGAGCGAACTGCTCGCGAGCGCTCGCGTGCACGCGTCGATCCTTCAGAAGAACATGGAGCTGCTGCAACAGCTCGGGCCGCAGTCACATGCCGTGCGGTCCGCCACTCGCGCGGCGCTGCAGGTCGCGCGACCTTCGGTTGGCGACCTCATTCAGATGAAGCTGCCGGACATTACGGTGAATGGCTGCACAACATTCACTCCTGTCACGGCGCGGGTGGTATATGTCGGCGCGAAGGGCATCATGCTCGAAGATACGTCGAACCCTTTGAAGGGTCAGGTCGACACCGTCTACACACGGCTGGGCAAGGAATTCGACGACGTCATGTTTCCGATCCTGAGCGAAAACTTCGGGAACCCGCTGATACTGGACGCGCAGCTCAACAATGATGGCGCGATGTACATGCTGTTCTCGACAAAAGTCAACACAATGGGCAACGGCCTCATTGCCGGCTACGTATCCGATGCCGATCTCTTCACCACGGGGCAGTGTCCGTCGAGTAACGTCGCAGAAGTATTTTACGCGCGCGCTCCCACTACCCTCGGTGGCACGACCGGCGAGCCGAATGCAACATGGGATTTCACTCGATCGATAGGATCGACGATGATCCACGAAGCAAAGCACCTCACGAGCTTTGCTGCGAAGATGGCACAGCCGGGATTTTCCGGAGTGAAGCCGGCACAGGATGGGTGGCTCGAGGAATCGTCGGCCGAGGTAGCTCAGGAGCTGTGGAATCGGGCCGCTTACTCATATGGCCCGAAGAGCAATGTCGATTATGCGGCGACCATCAGCAGGGAGGTGCGGCCGTCAACGTACGGGACGCCGATGAATATGTTCAACGCTCTGGCGTGGCTTTACAACTACATGTCGGATACGGAGTCGCACTCGCTCGTCGGATCCGTTGCGCCCGGCGATGTCACTTTCTACGGCAGCGGCTGGGCCTTTTTGCGCTGGGTCATTGACGCTTACGCGACTTCGGAGCCGGAATTTCTCACGGCGATGACACGCGATATCTCGCATTTCGGAATCGCGAATATCGAAAATCTTACAGGGAAGTCATTCGCGCAGCTGTTGAGCGAATACTCACTCGCGCTGGTGCTCGACGACTATCCCGGTTTCACGCCAGCCGAAGCAAAGTATTCGTTCCCGAGCTGGAATTTGCCCAGCATATTCGCGGGACTGAACAAGGATTTCCCAGGTTCCGTCCCGAGTGCGACGCCGCTCAAGGTGCGTTCGACTGGATTTGGAAAATTCAGCGTCGATGTCAGCGGTGTGCGCGGCGGCGGGTTCTCCGTGCTTGAATTGTCCGGAACGCAGGCAAGCAAGCAGCTGCTCGAGTTCAAGGCCTCCAATGGCGCTGCATTGTCTGCGAGCATGCAGGTGAACATCGCTCGCGTGCAGTAATACGGTCGACTCGGAGGAGGTCTCCGTCACCGGCTGACGGGTAAAACGATGCCGACCCACTAAAAAAAGACGCTCACCGCTCGAATTCGGCCTTTCGACGGTCGCGTTCTGTAGGCAATTTCCTCGCGTTCCCGGCTCTTCGGCGAATCCGGCACGGCCCTTTTTCTCACCAGCGGAGTTTTTCATATGATGCAACTCTTTCGACGAAGCCTGTTCGGCCTCATCGCTCTCGCCGCATTAGCGCCATCTCCCGGCGGCGCACAGTCAACATCGACCGTACGCGGAAGAGTTGTCGACTCGCGGACCAACACTCCGATTCAATCGGCGCAGGTGTCGGTCGAAGGAACGCAGCTTGGAGCATCGACCGATGCAGAGGGAACTTTCAGCATCGCTGGTGTTCCATCGGGCAGTCGAACTATCGTTGCACGCCGCATCGGGTATACGCTTCAGCGCAAGCAGGTCACAGTCGGCGCAGGCGTGAACGATGTGAGCTTCTCGCTCGATCAGACAGCCAACACTCTCGAACAGGTTGTCGTCACCGGTACTGCAGCGCCAACGACCGTTCGCGCACTCGGTACCAGCATTGCGAGCGTCGACAATTCTCAAATCGCAGAAGCGCGCTCGGTTACAGTTGACCAGGCGCTTCAGGGAAAAGTCGCCGGTGCACAGATCACGCAGAACTCAGGCAGCCCCGGCGGCGGCGGTCTGTCAGTGCGACTGCGCGGAACCGGCTCGATCATTTCAGGTTCGGAGCCTCTCTATATAGTCGATGGAGTAATCGTCGATAACAGCTCCGATCAGCTCATCGACTTCGGCGCGCGCAGCAACGTTCAGAACCGTCTCGCGGATCTCGATCCCAACGATATCGATCGCATCGAGATCGTACGCGGCGCTGCAGCAGCAGCTCTCTATGGATCACGCGCGAACAACGGCGTTGTCCAGATCTTCACAAAGCGCGGAGTCTCGGGTGCCCCGCGAATCACGTTCGGCACCAGATACACTTCGGAGCATCTCGCAAAGCGGCTCGACCTCAACATGGCGCCACTCGACGCCGCAGGTAAACCGGTCACACGATACGATTACCAGGACGAGATCTTCCGCACGGGCAATCTCAAGGAAATGAACATCTCCGCGGAAGGCGGCGGCGACAGAACTACATACTATGCGGGTGCCAGCTACTCGGGTGAAGAAGGAATCATCAAGGCGAGCTCGGCAATCCGCCGCAGCGCACGAGTGAATCTCTCTCAGAAGGTATTCGATCCGCTCAAGCTCAACATCGGCGCCAACTACGTTCGATCAGAAGCGGAGTTCGAGCCCAACGGAGAATCAGGCACAGGCGTCATCACTGCGCTTCTCTTTACGCCAACGACTTTCAGCTTCTTCCCGGTCAACGGCATCTATCCGCAGGCACCCACAGGTGCAGGTTTCGCCAACCCGCTTGCAGTCATCGACACGTGGAAAGCGCCACAGGTTACTGATCGTTTCATCGGCAGCATCAATGCGAATTACAATCCGAGCGACAAATTCCTCGCGCAGTACACGCTCGGATACGATGGATATCAACTCGAAGCCGACCAGTTGATTCCGCGCGGGACAATTGCGTCGGAGCCAACCGGCCGCTCGACCGCAGTTCTTCGCAATTCGAGAATCGTCAATAACGACGGTGTCGCAACCTACACCGCGAGACCGAGCGGCGACCTCGAGCTCGGCAGCTCACTCGGTTTCAACTACACGACCCAGTTCATTTCGACGACCACTGCGGTCGCACGTGATCTGCTCCCGACGGGAGAGCTTGTGAGCGCAGGTGCGATTCCAAGCGCAGCGCAAAGCCGCTTCAATCTCGTCACGCTCGGTTTCTATGGACAGCAGACGATGTCATGGAGAGACCGGCTCTATCTGACGGCTGCTCTTCGCCGCGATGCGTCATCCACGTTCGGTAAGGGCGATCGGTGGCAGTGGTATCCCAAGCTTTCTGCATCCTACGTAATCTCGGATGAGCCGTGGTTCAGCGGCTCTGGTGTCGGCAGGTTCTTCAGCTCGATGAGACTGCGCAGCGCGCTTGGATACGCGGGCAACCAGCCGTCGATTGCAAACGCTTACGCAAGCCTCGACACCTATGTGAAGCGCGTCAACAACGATCACGTCGGTGTCGTGAACAGTCTCGTGCTCGGCAACGATTCGCTGCGCCCGGAGCGGCAGCGCGAGTTTGAGATCGGTGCAGACATGGGCTTCTGGAACGATCGCATCAATCTCGAGGCGACGGTTTACTCGAAGAAGGTCACCGATGCGCTTCTCTCCCGTCCGCTGCCCGCGAGCAGTGGTTACACGACCAAACTCGACAACATCGGAGAGATCTCGAACAAGGGATTCGAGCTGCTTGCAAGAACGACCAACGTCAGCAGCCCGAGCTTGCGGTGGACGAGCACCATTACGTACAGCAGAAACAGGAACAAGCTCGACAAGCTTCTTGGCGCACCATTCACGCTCGGCTACGCGAATCGCGTAGAGCAGGGACAGCCGATCGGATATTTCTATTCCGAGCTGCCCGAGTTCAATGCGGATGGATCGGTCAAGCTCGACGCGGCAGGACTTATTGTTCGCAGCCCGGTCGCAACGCGCGTATCGGGAAAAGTCGGCGATCCCAATCCCAAGTGGCTTGGCTCGTTCCTGAATGAAATTCAGATCGGAAAGCGAATTCAGTTCCGTGCGCTGCTCGACGGCAGCTTTGGTGGCGACGTGCTCAACTTCACCAAGCGCACGCTCGATACGTTCGGCACGAGCGCTGAAGCAGCACTGGAGTTCCTGCCGGCAAGCGATCCAAAACACGTCGCACCTGGCTATGCGAGGTCAAAGAGATTTTTCTACGGCTTCTACGCTGAGGACGGCACGTACGTTAAGCTTCGCGAGGTGTCGCTGACATACGATCTCGCGCCTAACCTTGCGCGTGCGGTGAAGGCTGCCGGACTTGCGTTGACTGTCTCGGGGCGGAACCTGCACACGTGGACGGACTACACCGGGTTCGATCCTGAAATGAATCTGTTCGGCCAGCTCACAGTCGAGCGCGGAAATGACTTTGGCACGTATCCGATTCCGAGACAGTTCTCGATCGGCATTCGCGCTACTTATTAAGGGCATCCGACAATGACAAATAAATCACGCTTCGCGTTATTCTTTGCCGCCGCCGCGATGCTCGCAGGCTGCAATCTCGACAAGACCAATCCAAACGCTCCGAGCCAGGGGACGATCCTCACGAGTCGTGACGGTATCGTTGCGCTCGCTGTTGGACTTCAGGCGCGCTATGCCACGGGCATGGCGTACTTCATCTATCCGGGCGGCTTGATTTCCGACGAGCTCGGAACTCCGATAGCTGCGCTGCAATCCTACAAGGACGCGGAAGTTGGAGCGCTCGCCGACACGTACGGTGCAGTCGAAGATCCATGGACAACTCACTACCAGACGATCAAGAGCGCGAACGATCTCATCGCGAACGCCGGGAACGTCAATCTTGGCGGGGAGACGCTATCTGGAATCCTCTCGATATCGTATCTCCTGAAGGGAGCATCACTCGGTGAGCTGCTTCAACAGTATCAGCAGATCATCGTCAATCCTTCGACTCTGCAGTTCGTCGACCGCCCGACGGCGCTCGCCGCAGTCCTCGCATTGCTCGACAGCGCTCTCGCGGAAAACAGCAAGTTCGCGACACGTCCGGAGTTCGATGCAAGCATCAAGGCTGCGGGCTTCAATGTGAAGAACACGATTCTCGCCATGCAGGCGCGGTATCAGCGGCTGGGGAATAACTGGGCCGCTGCGCTCGTGGCTGCAAACGCCGTCGATACTTCCGTTGTGTCGTTCATGAACTTCAGTGATCAGGCAATCAACCCCGTGTTCGACCTCAGCTCGCGATCGAGTTACATACGGCCCCGGGATACCGTGCGTGTAATCGCAGAACCGGGAGATGCACGCATCGCTTTCAACATCACCGGTCCAACAGTAGCCGGAACTGTCAGGCCAATCAGAAGCTTCGCCCAGTATCCGGCGACCACTTCACCGATTGCGTTCTACTGGCCTGGTGAGATCATGCTGATCAAGGCCGAAGCATTGGCTAATACAAACCAGCTCGCGCTTGCTGCGCAGATGGTGAACTATGTGAGAACGCGCTGCGGTGGAGCGGCCAATCAGCCAAAGGCATGTCTGCCCGCGCTTCCAGCCTCGGAGCTCACGACGAAAGAGCAGATCATCGCCGAGATTTACAAGCAGAGAAAGTTCGAGCTGTTCGGAACAGGACTTCGCTGGGAGGACGTGCGCCGGCTCGGACTTGTTTCGGCGACTTCTCCTTATGCCAAGCGATGCTGGCTGCTGTATCCGAACTCGGAGAGGAACACGCAGCCGAATGTTCCAGCAAACCCGAATGATCCACCGGCGAATTTTTCCACCTGCCTCTGAAGCAAAAATAGAGAGAGCCCGGTAAACGGGCTCTCTTTATTTCCGCATTAATCAGGTAACACAAATGAAAACGGTTTCGACATCGATGTTGGTCATTGGTCGCGTTGCCATGGCCTCGATTACAATTATCACGTCCGCCTGCACGACAGGCGAGGCCGCGACACTTCCGGCCGCAAGCAGCGGATTGTCGGTTGCTATCGCAGAAGCTGATTCACTCGTAACCGCGTCGATCGGCCATAAGACACCCGGCGCGGTGCTGTTGATTGCGAAAGACGGAAAGGTCGTGCACGAGCGCGCCTTCGGGTACGCGCAGCTCAACGATTATGCGGGTCATCGCCTCGCTTCGCCGACGCCGATGAAGGTGAATACGATATTCGACCTTGCTTCGGTTACGAAGGTGATGGCGACTACTTTCGCGGTGATGAAGCTAGTCGATCGCGGCGAGATCGACGTGAATGCACCTGTGTACCGGTACCTGCCGGATTTCAGGGGACTCCATCTCGA
>DASUXX010000174.1:0-7426 GCA_036377755.1 Gemmatimonadaceae bacterium | reverse complement strand
GAGAGTGCCGCCAAGGACCCGGAAGCCTACTGGGCTTCAGAGGCAGAGAAACTTCAGTGGAGCCGAAAGTGGGACAAGGTTCTCGAATGGGACCCGCCTCATTGCAAGTGGTTCGTCGGAGGCAAGCTCAACATCTCCGTGAACTGCCTCGACAGGCACGTGAAGGGCCCCCTGCGCAACAAGGCCGCGCTGATCTGGGAAGGCGAGCCCGGAGATAAACGCACTCTCACTTACTGGGACCTGTACTGCGAAGTGAACCGGTTCGCGAATGTACTTCGCGATTTCAAGGTTCAGAAAGGCGATCGCGTCGCGATCTACATGCCTCTCATTCCCGAAGTAGTGATCGCGATGCTCGCGTGCGCGCGTATCGGCGCAATTCATTCGGTGGTATTCGGTGGATTCTCGCCTGAATCACTCCGGGACAGGATCAACGATGCAGAGGCAAAGCTTCTCATCACCGCAGACGGCGGATATCGTCGCGGCCACATCGTGCCGCTCAAGCGCAACGCTGACAAGGCCCTCGAGGAGACGCCATCGATAACGGATGTAATCGTCGTGCAGAGGCGCCCCGGCGCTGGTGGAGACGAAGCGTTCGCCGAAATGGAAGAAGGCCGCGATCACTGGTGGCACCGCGTGATGCGCGACAAGCCCAACTGGTGCGAGCCCGAAGAAATGGATTCAGAGGATGTCCTCTACATCCTCTACACCTCAGGAACGACAGGAAAGCCTAAAGGAATAGTTCACACGACGGGCGGATACCTCACTGGAGTTGCAACGACAACCAAAGAGGTCTTCGACCTTCGTGACGAGGATGTGTTCTGGTGCACTGCCGACGTGGGCTGGGTGACTGGTCACTCGTATCTCGTGTATGGCCCCCTCGCCAATGCCGCCACGTGCGTGATGTACGAAGGTGCACCGGACTGGCCCGAAAAGGATCGGTTCTGGGAAATCTGCGAGCGTTACGGCGTCACTATTCTTTACACCGCACCTACTGCAATTCGCGCATTCATGAAGTGGGGCGCCGAATATCCAGCTGGACACGATCTCTCGATGCTCCGGTTGCTCGGATCGGTGGGCGAGCCCATCAATCCCGAAGCGTGGATGTGGTATCGCGAGCACATCGGCGGCAATCGTTGCCCGATCGTCGATACATGGTGGCAGACTGAGACGGGCGCAATCGTCATCTCACCGCTCCCGGGAGTGACTGCTACAAAACCAGGCAGCGCAACGCAGGCCCTCCCTGGTTACTCGGCCGAGCTGCTCGATGTAAAAGCGAACGTGATTCCGGTCGGCGGTGGACTGCTTGCGCTCACTCGCCCATGGCCGGCCATGCTGCGCACGATCTGGGGCGATGATGAGAGATTCGTGCAGACCTATTTCTCGAAATGGCCGGATCGTCCGGATCTCTACTTCCCCGGCGACGGCGCAAAGCGCGACGATGATGGATACTTCTGGATTCTTGGCCGCGTTGACGATGTTCTAAACGTTGCAGGCCACCGCATCGGAACGATGGAAGTCGAATCGGCCCTGGTCGAGCATCCGGCGGTTGCGGAGGCTGCCGTTGTGGGCAAAGCACACGAGCTGAAAGGTCAGGCAATTGCCGCATTCGTAACGCTCCGGGAGGGAAAGAAGCACACATCGGAGCTCCGCGATGAGCTGCGACAGTTTGTCGCCGAGAAGATCGGGGCGCTTGCGCGGCCGGACGACGTGATCTTCAGCGCTGACCTGCCCAAGACGCGATCGGGCAAGATCATGCGGCGCCTGTTGCGCGATATCGCGGAAGGCCGCGCACTCGGCGATACCACGACCCTGGCGGATCCGAACGTCGTCGCCAGCCTGAAAGACCAATACGAAAGCGAAGAATCCTGAGCGGGTCCCGGAGGACTACGATCTGACGTTGGTATGAACTCTGCCCTAGATTTCCACTCGTAATAACCCGGAAGGTCAAATGCTCGGTGGTTTGTTTCCTGAATCAATTTTCGGCCGTAAGCTCAATCCGAATGCGGAGCGCCGTCTCCGCCTTTCGCAGGCGAGAGCGGAAGAGACGATCATTCGCGCCCATGTCGACAATGCGCTGATGTTCGTCGACACACTGGCGGAAGATCTGTCATTCGATCGCGCGATCGATACTTATATCAGGGTGATGGGTATCCCTGAGCCACTCGCCTCCACTGTCGCGACGCGCGCTCTTGTGAGCCTTGGTCGCGATCTTGTTCCGTTCCGCCGCCGTGCGCGTGAGGAGGGACAGGAGGATGAAGAGGTCAAACCTCGTCTCCGTCTCGATGATGCGGCTGCGAGGCAGCGAACGATCAAAAGAGCGTAGAGAGTTAACCACCGAGACCACAGTGACCACAGAAAAGGCGCCATCAGGAATCAATCCTGATGGCGCCTTTTCTGTGGTCACTGTGGTCTCGGTGGTTTAACTCTCAGCTCATTTAGGCGTGGCCACCCGCTGGGGGAACCCTCTGAACGCAGCCTGCAGGGTATTTCCAAGCGCACCGAACACGTTGGATCCCCAGCAATATGCATTTCCGTCGCTGCCTACACCGCAGGAATGACGGCCACCCGCCGATACTGATGTGAATGTCACGCCGGCCGGACGCTCGCCCTGTTGAACTTGTATGGGCGTCGTTGCGATCCCATCGCCTCCGGTATAGGGCCCCCGTCCCAGCTGAAGGTCGGCGTCATCTCCCCAGCAGTAAGCAAGACCCGCTGCGGTTAACGCGCAGGTGTGACCCACTCCATTCAGCTTCCACCGTCCCCCGGGTCCGCTAGTGCGTGTACCGGTGCTGGCACTTATTCGCGTAAAGGTTAGTCCGCCTGCAACCGCGACAGGGATTGTCGAAATGTCACCGGAAGATCCGTTGCCGAGCTGGCCGTCGAAGTTGCTGCCCCAGCAGAGTGCAGCGCCCGTGATCGTGACGCCGCACGAGTGATCACCGCCAGCTGAGATCCATGTGAACTTCGAACCCGTTGCGACCGGGACAGGGACGTCGGCGCTGCCAGTCGTTCCATTCCCCAACTGTCCGAAATTATTGCGTCCCCAACAGAATGCGGTCCCATCAGCAGTAAGGGCGCACGTATGCTGGAATCCTGCACTAATTGACGCGAAGGGAGATGGTCCTCCGTCGCGGACTACTGGAATCGGAGTCGTGCTGTTGACGAGACGCGCATCACCGAGCTGGCCGAACGAGTCATCACCCCAGCAGTAACCAATTCCTCCAGCAATACCGCAGGCATGATTGCCGCCTGCCGATATCGACGTAAATGCCAGCGATCCCGAAAGCAGTGTCGGCGTCGAGCGATCACCTGTGGTTCCCGTTCCGGTCTCACCATGCGCGCTCAATCCCCAGCAGTATGCGCGGCCCGCGATCGAGATCGCGCATCCGGTCGAGTCACCAGCGGAGATCGACGCGAACGCAAGCGTCTGCGAAATGCGACGCGGAATCAGGCTGCATGGAACTGTCGACGACACCAGTGAGTCGCCGACTGTAACGCCAACGTCGGTTCCGGGGAAGCACGTCGAATCCGTTGTTGCCGCAAGCTGCGTGTGATTGTTCACTCCCCAGCAGAAACCCTGGCCAAGTGTGATGATTCCGCACGCATAGCCGTCGCCCGCATCTATTGTGTTCGCAGTCGCACTCGAAGCAAGGAAAATTCTCGGCAGTACAAGAAGTGTCGCAGTTCCTGTTGCACCCTCTGCTCTCGCAACGACTCCTACTGTGCCATTCGATGTAGTTGCGACTCGCGCTGTTGAATCGCTCGTTTGAATCACATTCGCAGCGGTGCCCGTGGTCGAGAATGTGAACTCGAGATTGCCGACCTGTGATCCGTCAGGACCAAAAGCGCGTGCAACGAAGATTGCGGTGTCGCCTGCTATGACCGTGTCGGACGCAGGTGTGATTGTGACCGTAGCAACGCTTGCAATGACCGTGAGGTTCACGCTCTTGCTCTCTCCACACGCTGCCGCCTTCACCGTGACAGTTCCCGGGGCAACCGCGTGCACCACACCGAGAGTATCTACTGTAGCGACAGTTTCATCCGACGATGTGAACTTGAATCGCACATCATTGCGGGCTGCGCCGAACCTGTTCGTCGCAACAGCAGTGAGCTGGATCGTGTCACCGGCTTGCGCAGGTGAATGGACGAGCACTGCAGCGCCACTCGCAGTGAGAAAGAGGTCCTGCACAGGATTCGTGATGTCGCAGATGAATCCTGGTCCGGAAACAGTCTCCTCATCGCACGCAGTCAGTGCTGCAGCGAGTGAGAGCACGACAAGCGTCAGGGTCGAGCGAATCTTCATTAGATATCCATCGGCAGCAGGTTAGCCCGGCCAACTTAGGATGGACCCTGAAGACGGTCAACAAAAAGCTCGTGCTTACGAGCGAGATGAAACTGTTACAAACAGGTACCAGATCAGGACAACAGCAACTGAACCCGGCCTCGGTGGGTTATGGGTTCTGTTGCTCTTGTGCTAAGTCAGGCCTGTCTCAGCAGTTAGAGAACGTGTCTCCCTGTATTCAAAAACGCACACGAAGAAGATCATCGTCACGATGATGGCCGACACGACACACCACTGGCAGATCGCATGGATGCGAAACAGCTCGAGCCACGTGAGATAGAGCGAGAATATCCAGCCGATTGTCGCGTTTCCAAGCAGGACGGCTGAGATCGTGGATGATTCGGAGAATCGCGAATCAGTGCTGACGAGCGCCAGCACGAACATCCCCACGTACCACGCGACACCCCAGCCCGCGACAGGAAGGCCGAGGAACGTCGCCCACTTGCTCGTGTTGACCGTCTCACATGAGCCGATGCTGCATGTAAGGTGGCCAATCATGCCGAGCTTGTAGAGAAGGAGGTACAGAGCAACGAAGATCCCGGCGAGTGAAAGCACCGCCACGATCATTCGCTTCGTCACTGAGCTGCGGGCTTCGGAGTCAGCGAGTCGACTATCGCCTTCATCATGTCGTACGGTATCGCCCCCGGATACGCCTTGCTGCCGATAAAGAATGTCGGGGTCGATCCAACCTGACGACGCTCACCCTCGGCGATGTTGGCGCTGATGCGGCCCTGATGCTTTCGCCCTTCATAGCACGCTTTCCACGTGTTCATGTCGAGCCCGATATCGGTCGCGTATTTCTCGAAGAACGGTGTCGGATTGTCGGTGGCCTGCGTGTTCCACTGATCCTGCGTCGCGAAAATGCGATCGTGCATTTCCCAGAATTTGTTCTGGTCCCCAGCGCATCCCGCTGCCATGTGCGCGGCAGCGCTATTCTTGTGCTGCGGGAGCGGGAAGTCGTAGAAGGTGATGTTCGCAAGGCCGGGCTCCACAATTCTCTTTCGCACATCGGGCTCGGTGATTGTCGCAAAGTTTCCGCAGCCCGGGCATTCGAAGTCTGCGAACTCGACAATTTTCACCGGGGCATCAGGCTTGCCCATCGTATAACCCTGTGCGGTCCCGGCCATCGTCGGGTCGAACTTGATTTCCTGACCCACGACACCGGACGGTTTGCGGAGCAGGGTGTAGCCAAGTATGCTTGCGCCGATCACTGCGATCAGGCCAAGCGCGTAATAAAACCCGGTTGGCCGGGTATTCGCTTTCTTGACGACGTTGCGTTTGCGGTTGTTGTTGGCGGCCATTTAGCTGAGGGCGAGCTCGAGTTGATTGTCCGCGTGCGTTCGACGCGGATCGTGCTGGAAAAGCTAGAGGAGAGGCAGGCTTATGCAAGCTGATGTTCTTCGCGTACCGGTTGGGCCGGGCGCGATGCACGTCGAAAGATTCGGACACGGCGGGACAGCCGTGATCCTCATACACGGATTCGGCACGTCGAGTTTTCTCTGGCGGAATGTCGCGCCGGCGATCACCGATGCCGGTCATACTGCGTATGCAATCGACATGTTCGGGCACGGCGAATCCGACCGGCCAGCCGATGCTGACTTCGGAATCGCCGCTCAGGCGGAATATCTCGATGCTGCGATGACCGCGTTGAGAGTCGCGCGGGGAATCATCGTAGGAGTCGATATCGGTGGGGATGTAGCGCTGCGTCTTGCAGCGACGCGCCCGGAGCGGGTCGAAAAGCTCGTGCTGATCAATACGCCCGCGTTCGACGAGATTCCATCGCGCGATATCACGCAGATGCAGCGATCGACTGCCAAGTTCGCATTTCGCACCACACGAGGTGTCCTCGGCGCCGCTCCTCTCATCGAGGGAGTCCTCAAGGGGAGCGTCTCAGACCCTGACACGAAGATGCCGGTCAAGCTGATTGCCAGGTACCTGGCGCCCTTTGCCGGTCGGGATGGGGTGAGTCACCTCCTTGCGCTTGCGAGCTCTATCAACGCTGACGACCTCGAGGACGTAGATCTAAGGACGATTCACGTGCCGGCGCTGATTGTGTGGGGTGAAGAGGATGGTTGGGTCGATGCGAAAATGGCCGACCGTCTCGTGAATGCGCTGCCCGACGGGCGGCTCGTCAGGATTCCCGGTATTGGCCGATTAGTACCTGAAGAGAGCCCGGAGCAGATGTGCACGCTGCTGCTCGATTTCATGAAGAGAAGAGCGGTTGCGTGACTGCAAAAAAGGGCACTTTCCGGTTAGATTTCAGGTACAAAATCTCAACCCTTCAACTGGATTAATGAGCAAACAGAAGAATAGATATCAACGCAGTGCCCCGCAGGTCGTGACTCCCTTTGAGGAAGCGCGAGACGAGATGTTTCAGCACATCATGAAGTGCGGTGTCATCGGCGCAACACCCGAAGACCAGAAAGATTGGTTCGACGCGACGATGACGTATCTCGCAGACCGCTATCACGAGCTCAACGCACGGCAGGTCAGCGAGCTAAGGGTACTCGGCGAACGGTTTGCACAGCCGGCGAAAGTAAAAGCGGCTGTCTAGGTAATGCGGCACGAAAGCGGAGCGGGCATCATCGCCGCTCCGCTCGCGCTTTACGGAGTATCACGCCGAGGCGCGCGCCTCCTCCAAGTCCTGCTTCGACCGAAGTTGCAATTCCCCTCTTCGCAGGACTGTCCATTCCAAGAAATACGAGCAGGTAATAACGGTTCGATCTATTGTCATCGAATCGGGCGGTGAGTCCCCCGCCTGCGTACAGCGCCCATTCGTGCTGCCGGAACGGATCGAGATGAAATCGATTTACAAAATCGAGTCTGCCACTGATTCCATGTCTGGATTGTCCAATCCCGGCGTCGAATCCTGATCTTACATAGTTGCCCATCGGGATGGTCAATCCGGCACCTGCATGAACCGCGGCTGGATTCGCTGCGATGCCGTCGATGCGGAATTCAGGCGTCTGCGCATTCGCATTGCCGGCGGTTAATGACAGTACGAGTGCAAGGCTGAGACACACCAGAACTGAGTCGCCAGACGTGTGGTTGCCACTTGCCAGCGAAGAACAAAAACTGGCAAAT
>DASUXX010000173.1:0-5023 GCA_036377755.1 Gemmatimonadaceae bacterium | reverse complement strand
TTAGACACTTCCACAGAGAGCGTGAAGGTCCGCGTCTGATCGGGGTCCAGTGTGCCGACCCCGATCATTTGCCGCGCGATTTCTTCGCCCTTCTCGTTCTTGATCGAGACGAGCATCGAGTATTCCCACGCCGGCTCACCGCCTGGATGGCGTATCTGACCCTCTACTGCGAGAGCAGAAAATCCAGGCGGCTTGTGCTTCGCAACGTGCGGATCCCACCGAAGACTCTTTCGGCAGATGGGACAGACAGTGGAGCTCTGGAGAATCGTTGCCCTGCAATGTGGGCAGGTTCGAGTTTTTCCAGCAGTCCCCTGGGTCCCGTTGCTCATGCGGCCGTCGAGCTCTCCACCTTCGGACGGTTAGCAGCGCGCTTGTCGCCTTCATCCCATCCGAACTCAGCATTGCCGCGCATGCGCGAGCCTGCTGCAACCGTGAGCGAGCCTGCCTTCACGTCGCCGTTGAGAATTCCCGAGGCGAGAAGCTCCACGCGCGATGCAGCATCGACGTTGCCCTCGAGCTCACCGGCGATGGTGACGGTGCTTGCACGAACGCCGCCGGTAACCTTGGCGCCCTGGTCGATTGTGAGGTTGCCGTCGACGTTGACGTCACCCTTGAACTGTCCAGCGACGCGCACGTGGCCCGATCCCTGGATCTTGCCCTCGATGGCGAGATTTGCCGCGATGAGGGTTTCCTTTTCGCCGGCTGTCGCAGCACGAGCGGGTGTCGGCTGGTTATAGCTGACAGGTGTGTTGAAGCTGTCATCCTTCTGTGGTGCAGCGGGTGTCGGCGACATCGGTACGGGCTCCTTCGCGGGCGTTGTTTGTTCTTTCCAGATTGCCATCTCACGAACTCCTAATGGGGTAACTATCCACGATCGGCGGCCGGCAGGCGGCGGCAGCGACCCGAAGGTTATCACAGGGAGAGCCTCTACGACACCCTTCCTCGATTTTTTCGCGCCGCTGGCATGAGAATCTCAATTTTCCAGCAAGTTTGCGGCCTTTCCGCGCGGGAATACCGCAGTCGCAGTGACAACGGGTTACTCCAGAGGTGAACGTGAGCGTCGAAGGGAAAGTGATAGTCATCACCGGTGCGAGTGGTGGCATCGGTGCGGCCGCAGCAGAAACGCTCGCATCACGGGGAGCATCGCTGGCGCTCGTAGCGCGGCGCGATCGCGAGCTTAACGAAGTTGCCGCACGATGCGGAAGCAACAGCACGGCGATTACCGCTGACGTGACACGGCGCGACGAAGTTCGGCGTGTGATGCGCGCGGTTATCGACCGCTATGGGAAAATCGACGTGTGGGTCAACAACGTCGGGCAGGGAATCACGCGCCTTCCCTCGGAGCTGACCGACGACGACATCGATCGCGTAATGCAGGTCAACGTAAAGTCCGCGCTATATGGAATGCAGGAAATACTTCCGCATTTCCGGGAGCGCGGCGAAGGCCAGATCGTCAACGTGTCGTCGATGCTCGGCCGCATGCCCTTCGCAGTTTTCCGCTCTGCATACAACGGCGCAAAACATTTTCTGAACGCGCTCACTGCGAATTTCCGGATGGAGCACGCCGAATTGCATCCAGGGATTGTATTCACTCTGATCTCTCCCGGCGTTGTGAGAACTGAATTCGGCAGCAACGCCCTCCACGGCGGCCCCGATTCGAGGACGCTGCCGTTTTCTCAGAGCGCTGAAGAAGTTGGAGAGGTGATTGCGGATGCGATCGAATCGCGGCGCAATGACGTTTACACGCGCGAAGGCTCACGCCAGCGGGTTATAGAGTACTACTCGAATATCGGCGAGGACCCTTAATTCCCGTCGGTAATCGAATCGATCATCGCCGCGCGCTTTGCCTGGCCGTCAGCCATGCTCAGGCCTTTTTTGACTACGCCCGATCCCGGCAGCCCTGATTCGGCGATGGTGCTGTCGCGCTCGCGCTGGGTCATCTGTGACCGCGGCTTGTCGATTTCCGGCTCCGCAGCGCATGCGGAAAGAACGAGAAGGAATGGGATGAATGCCTTGTAGAGTCTCATACCATTTTGACGTTTTACAGGCTGCATCGTCACTACCGTACGCACGCACAGCATCCCTAGAGGACGGTCAGTGACAGCGAACCCCGGCTACACGACACAACGAAGGCTCTACATAGGTTGCGCGGGGTGGAACCTGTCCCGGTCGCAGGTACCGGATGTAGGCGAAGGAACTCAGCTTACCAAGTACGCATCGGTCTTCAGGTCAGTGGAGATCAACTCCTCGTTTCATCGTCCGCATCGCCAGGCGACATACGAGCGATGGGCGAACAGCGTTCCGCAGTCGTTTCGTTTTTCAGTAAAATGTCCGAAGTCAATTACACATGAGAAACGGCTCGTGGACTGCGCAGATCTCACCGCCAAATTCCTCGACGAAGTTGCGGGACTCGGCGACAAGCTCGGGGCGATACTCGTTCAGCTGCCGCCTTCGCTCGAGCTGGACGTCGACTCAGCCCGGGTGTTCTTCGAGTGGATGCGATCGCGCTATTCCGGGGATGTATTCATCGAGCCGCGGCACCGCACATGGTTCAGTCCCGCTGCCACCAAGCTCATGTATGATGTGAGAGTCGGACGAGTCGCTGCAGATCCTGCAGTGGTGCCTGCTGCGGCCGAGCCGGGCGGAATGACAGGTCATGTTTATTTCCGTCTGCACGGGTCGCCGCAGATTTATTTCTCCTCGTATACGACATCCTATCTCGACGGCCTCGCATTCCGTCTGAGAATGCACGCGCGCGCAGGCGACACTGTGTGGTGCATCTTCGACAACACAATTCGCGGCGCCGCCGCGTCGAATGCGTTGTGCGTTGCGCGGAAAGTTGAATTAGGGGAGCGCGCCGCGTCGGTTAGATAGGCCTTGGTGCGCTATCTCGTTAAGGACAACAACGGACGTGCCGTTTCAGTATTCTTCTCCGGCATGAGAGAAGACGCAAAGATTCATCGCACAACACGGCGATCGTTTGTCGCAACAGGCGCGGCGGTTGCCGTCGCTATTCAGTTCCCGTCGATCCGCTCCCGCGATGATTATGACCTGGTAATCCGCGGCGGCGAAGTGTTCGATGGAACAGGCATCGATCCCTATCACAGTGATGTTGCAATAAAAGGCGATCGCATTGCTGCCGTCGCCCCCGACATCGCAGGTAAAGGCAAAGAAGAAATCGATGCGCGCGGAATGGCAGTGGCTCCCGGTTTCATCGACATCCATTCACACGGCGACGGCAACATGGAAGCTGATCCGCGTGTCGAATCAGTGATACGGCAGGGAGTCACTACGATGGTGGTCGGTGCAGATGGAGGCTCGCGCGCGACGGGAGCACCGGACAAATCGTTCGCATCGTTGTTTGCAGCGATAGACCGGCTCAAGCCCGGGCCGAACGTCGCTTCAATGGTCGGATTCGGAACGCTTCGCGAGGTGGTCATCGGCAACATGGATCGCGCGGCTACCCCAGACGAGATCGCACGGATGACCGCGATGGTCGACAACGCACTCAACGATGGGGCTTGCGGTGGATCGTCCGGACTCGAATACACTCCCGGTGCATTCGCATCGGTGGCTGAGCTGACGGCGCTTGCACGGCCGCTCGCTGGACGCAGGCTTCCGTATGCAACGCACATGCGCAATGAGGATGACCGTCTCGTCGAAGCAATCGAGGAAGCGATTGCGGTTGCGCGGGGCGCTGGCTGTGCACTGCAGATCTCGCATCTCAAGACGCAGGGTCCGCGCAACTGGCCCAAGCTGGAGAAAGTTTTTCTTCTGATCGATGCGGCGCGGTCTGCACGCACCGACGTTGCATTCGATCGCTATCCATACGTCGCCTACGCAACGGGTCTCACCAACCTGTTTCCGGTCTGGAGTCGTGATGGCGGGATAGATCGCTTTCTGGCGCGTGTGGCTGATGCTGCAACGGCATCTCGAATCAAGGACGAGACTATCGCGAAGGTCGGGCTCATCGGCGGATGGGACAATGTGCAGATCTCCGGGGTAAGAGCTGTGGAAGACCGCGATGCGGAAGGCAAGAGACTGGGATCGTATTCTCAATCGCGCGGACTCGACCCATACAAGGCGACAATTGGATTGCTTACGCGCAGCAAAGGTGATGTCGGAATGCTTGGTCATGCTATGAGCGAAGAGAATCTCGAGAAGATTCTCGCTCATCCGCTCGGCATGGTCTGCAGTGATGGCGGCGGTTTCGCTGTCGATGGTCCCACTCGTCGCGGAAGCCCGCATCCCCGCGGCGCCGGGACCTTTCCGCGCGTACTCGGCCGCTATGTGCGAGAGCGGAAAGCTCTCACTCTTCAGCAGGCAATTCGCAAGATGACTTCGCAGCCGGCGATGCGCGCACGCCTGATGGACCGCGGGCGTGTTGGGCAGGGAAGAGCGGCCGATCTTGTGGTATTCGATCCGGCAACTGTCGCTGACAAAGCGACGTTCGACATGCCGTTTCAATATCCTGTCGGCATCAACGTCGTGGTTGTAAACGGCGTGGTTGCCCTTCGTGATGGGCAACGCAGAAGGGAAGGCTCCGGCCGCGGGTTGAGGTCATCGTGAGGGTTCGCAGCGTCGCTGCAATCGGACTGCTTGCCGCATGTACTTCGTCGAGTGATGCCTTACTCGCTCCGCAGCCCTTAACCGATCCGTCGTACGAGATCTACGCCGTAGTGCTCGATAGTCTATTTCTCGCGAGGGGGCGTGGCGACACACCGCAATTCATTGTTATTGACTCGGCGCATTCTGGCGGTCTCAACAAGGCTGACTTCGAGTATGCGGCCCGCGAGCTGAACAAGAACCATCCGGCTGCATTCCAGGCCGTTCAGGCACAATTCGCCTCCGCGCCTGTGGTGCGAAAACGTCTCGATGCAACGCGTTTTCACACTGGCGCGCGCGTGACCCTTGTTTCTCGTAACGATGTGTCATCGAAGCAGCTCGGAGCCAAATACTGGGAAGGCTTTTATGCGCGTTTTCCGGGCGCGCGGGGGATCATCACTCTTGGAACTCCCGCAAT
>DASUXX010000172.1:0-2145 GCA_036377755.1 Gemmatimonadaceae bacterium | reverse complement strand
CGTACGACATAGCAATTCTCGTCGCCTCGCACGAGCTCGATGTGTGGCAGATCATCGATGATACGGGTGACAGCCTGCCCACTACTATAGTAGTGGCCGAATCCGAGGCAGGCGCCGCAAGAGCATTCGATCTGCAGCTCGCCGATTACATAGTGGGGCCCGCGTCCTGCGAGCGATTTGCACGCGCAATCGACCATGCGGTTGCACGCATCGATCGCGCTGGTGACAAGGAAGTGTTCGCGAGGCTCCACTCACTATTGAGCTCGATCAAGGAAAGCTCGAATCGTCCGTCACGGTTCCTTGTCAACGACAAGCGTAAATACTCCTTCATTCAGGCTGCTGACATCGACTGGGTCGAAGCGGCGGACAACTATGTAATCCTGCACGTTGGCGAGAAGCAGTATTTCGTCCGCGATACAATGTCGAGCATGGAGTCACGTCTCGAAGGCGAGCGGTTCATGAGAATTCATCGATCGGCAATCATCAATGTCGACAGCGTGAAATCAATCGAGCCGTGGTCAGGAACTGAGTTCCGCTTTGTGCTGAATGATGGAACTACGTTGATATCGGGGCGCAGGTACAGGGAGAGATTGCGATCGGTATTGCTGCGCGGATGAACATGTAAGAGAAGTTTGAAGGCTTTCACCCCATCACATGTTCCGATGGCGTCGATAGAAAGCCGCTTGTCCCCTCAACGTTGTCGCAGCGTGTAAAACGTATGACAATCACTCATTCGAGTGCTGCGCTCATGCGACTCCCCACTTCGCTCACGAGTGCGCCTGCTATGTAGAACCTTTGCAGGAGGTGAGCCCCCCAGCTGACACCAACGTGATGACAGCGTGCGACTCGCGTTCTATCGAGTGCCACGCACAACGCATTGTTCGCCGGCAATAGCGCCGGCCAACTCTCCAACAACAACGAGGTATTGAATGACAAGCTTTCGACGAGCCCGATGGTTGCTCTCGGCCGCGCTTGTCCTCGTCGCATCTCTCACGAGTGTGACGAGTGCACAGGCTCAGGCGGTGATCTCGGGGAAAGTCACCGACGCGGCAGGGAATGGGATCCCGGGCGCCAATGTCGTCGTCCCGTCTCTCGGACTGGGCGTCGGCGCAAACACGAGGGTCGATGGAACGTATACCATCACCCTTCCGTCCAATTCAGTTGGACGTGAAGTAGTCGTCACCGCACGACGCATCGGCTTTGCACCGGTGAGCCGCAGCGTGACGATCGCAACCGGAACAATGACACAGAACTTCGAGCTCTCGCAGGAAGCGAGTCGCATCGAAGATGTCGTCGTGACTGGTGTCGCTGAAGCAACATCTGCGAAGAACCTTACGATCTCGGTCGGCAAGGTCAACGAAGCACAGCTCAAGGAAGTTCCTGCGATTTCACCGGCGACTGCCTTGGCAGGAAAGGTTGCAGGCGTCCGCGTTTCGTTCACTCAGGGTCAACCGGGATCGAGCCCGGCGATTCGTGTCCGCACTTCGACGACTCTCAACGTCGGCGAACAGGAGCCACTCGTCATCATCGACGGAGTTGTCTCCAAGAATGGACTTCAGGATTTGAGCGGTAACGACATCGAGTCCATTGAAGTCCTGAAGGGCGGTGCATCGGCGAATACGTACGGATCAGCCGCTGCATCAGGCGTCATCAACGTCACCACGCGACGCGGAAAGGATGCGCCTGAGGGAAAGGTGACTTTCCTCACGCGCAACGAGTTCGGCACGAGCTCAGTCGAGCACTGGGTGCCGCTGCTTCAGCATCACCCGTTCGAGCTCAACAGCGACGGAACGTTCAAGCTCAGCGGCACTGGAACGCGGATCATCAAGGCGGATAACTACATCGACAACCCGTTCCCCGAAGGCACGTGGCGCGATCAGCTCAAGCTGAATCTGCGCGATGGCCGCACGGTAACGAACTACGCGCAGATCGGAATGCGGCGCGAGAATACAAACTTCTCAGCGAGCTTCACTCGTGATACCGATCGCGGTATTCTGCCGCTGCTCGAGGGATTCCGCCGTCATAACGCGCGCATCAACCTCGATCAGGGAATTGGAAACAAAGCCGACATCTCGGCAGCGATTACATATGGACTCTCGAACAACGACGGCACACCTGCAACCACTGCGGGATCTACGTCGACGT
>DASUXX010000171.1:0-59958 GCA_036377755.1 Gemmatimonadaceae bacterium | reverse complement strand
ATGCTGCTCCGTCAAATGATCTGATTGTCCCACCTAAGGCTCTAGAGCAGGTTCGCCGGCTTTTTCCTGCTGAGGAAGAGCTCGAAATCGGTCGTGGCGAGAATCACATCGGATTCAGATCTCCGTTCACGGCTGTGTATACGCGTCTGATCGAGGGTCCGTATCCGAATTACGAGCAGGTAATCCCCAAGGATAACGATCGAGTAGCGGTGGCTGACAAAGCTGCGCTTGTGAGCGCTCTCAAGCGTATGTCAGTCGTTGCATCGGATCAGACCCATCGCATACGGCTGTCGTTCAATTCCGGGATGCTCAAGTTCAGTGTCCAGACTCCTGACCTGGGTGAAGCACAGGATGAGCTTCCGATCCGATATACAGGTGATCAGCTTGATATAGGATTCAATGCGAGCTACCTCCTCGAGATTCTCCGTTATATCCCGACAGACGACGTGAAGATTACGCTTAAAGCTCCAGAGCGTGCAGCCACGCTCGAGCCGGAAGGCTGGTCGGATACCGCGTCGTACCTGTGTCTGGTAATGCCGCTGAGGCTCGTAGACTGATTCAAGATTAAGTAACCCATTGGTACTTAATACTCAGAATTAGTAACTATCAGTAACTAATTACTGCAAACGAGCGGTTTTCTCCCGGACAGTCTGCACAAAATGCTGCTCCCGGCCTGAGGCGGTAATCGTTACAGCTATCGACGACGTTCCTGTCGTCTCCACTAAAGATCCTGTCGCAGGATCGATGACGAGCTGGGCATCTCCGGTTCCTTCAGTGATGAGCTTTATCCGATGTTGTCCCTGCGACCCCTCCCCGGCCGTGCTCGTCCTGTCCTGGCGCTTGATCAGAATTCCCAAGGGTGATTCACCAAGAACTTTATATGTGCGAACGGTGGTTGCCCTTACCGGAATTCCTCCGCTGCATGCTGCAGAGCTTACACTGTCTGCCCACGTCATGTCTTTTTGCAGCGTGAGTGGAGGCAGTACCAGCGATCTCTGCACTACTGGTATTACTGCCATGACCTCGTTGGAGCAGTCGAGTGAAGCAGAGTCTGTGGTGATTCGTAATCTGTCGACCTGTCCGGAAAGTCTGAACGGCAGTGACAGGCTCGTGCTCATTCCACCTGTGCGTGTACCTGCCTGACTCGATATTCCTTCGATAGTTGCAGTGTAGTCTATTGCCTGTGCCAGCCGCTCCGTTTCAAGGGTGAACGTTATGCGCGATATCAGGCTGTCACGTGTGACAGGTCCAGCAGGCTGATTTAATTCGATCGATGTACTGATCGTTGATGAATATCGATGTGTTTCCCGAGTCGGGCTGATTGTCCACCGTTGCCGACCACTCGATGGCTGTACTCCGGGCTGCTCCGGAACGCCATTGATTACAGGAATGGGCTCGGTTCCTGGCGATGGATTGCGACTGCAAGCCACAGCCATCAAGGGTAGAACGATCAGCTCGAGACGTCTTGAATGCATGGATAAGTAAGAGGAAACCCTGCAGAGAGAAAACTCTTTGCAGGGTTCGAATCAGGCAAGCAACCAGCCTGTAAGCCGGGTTCTGTACGACAGCATAGCTGTCGTGACGGTCATTTCTCTCGGAGCACGATCGCTCGTGCTCTCCAGCAGCCTACCCGCGGCGTCTTTGTCGAGGTGGACGCTCTCGCCGCTTCTTGGCCTTGCTCCAGCTGGGGTTTGCCGTGCCGCCCATGTTGCCATGTGCGCGGTGGGCTCTTACCCCACCGTTTCACCCTTACCTCTTTCGAGGCGGTCTGTTTTCTGTGGCACTTTCCGTCATGACGACAAGTCGTCACGCCCAGGTGTTACCTGGCAGCGCTGTCCACGGAGCCCGGACTTTCCTCGATTTAGTACCAAGATGATACTAAAGCGCGACCATCCGGCTGATCAGAAGCCTGACATTTCCAAATATAAACGGTCGGTGACGGAAATTTGCCTTTGCGCAATGATTCTCTCCAAAGCGCTGACGATGAACTGACGCACACGTCCTATACTGCTCCCGTCGATCACCCAACACACTCGGCTCAGGAGCCAGGCATGTCATATCCCACCAAAACCACCAAGCTGATGCCTGTTTCGACGATCCTTACGCCTGGAGAGCGGCAGCGCGTCGATGCAGCAGCAGAAGGACTGTACTCCGCTTTGCATCGGGAATCATTCGAGGAAGTTCTTGCTGATCTCCGCGAGCGAAGAGCTGGCGCAGTACTAATCTCGATTGCGCGATACGGTCTTCAAAGCAGTGCGCGCATGGCTGCAATGGTGCGAGAGTTTCCAAGAGTGCCTGCCATGGCGCTTCTCACAGAAAATCAGTACTCCACACCTCAGAATCTTCTCTCGCTTGGACAGCTTGGTGTTCGGATTCTCATCGATGCACGTCAGCCTTCAGGATGGCAGACGCTGCGGGAAATTCTTGCAGCTGAGCGCTCAAATGATCTTCAGCGTACTGCACTTGGCCAGCTAAGCTCTGATCTCTCAGGCGCTTCGCCTGATTGCTGGAGATTCTTCGAGCTCCTGTTCAGCAACTCACCTCAGGTCCACAATGTCCGGCAGATGGCCCGGCATCTGAATATTCTGCCGAGTACGCTGATGAGCAGATTCTTTCGTGCACATTTGCCGGCACCAAAGCGCTATCTCTCTCTTGCACGGCTCATCCGGGCAGCAAAGCTGTTCGAGAATCCCGGTCTTTCAGTAGCAAGCGTCGCTAACTATCTCAATTACTCGTCACCACAGAGTTTCGGGCGACATGTTCGAACAGTGATGAACATGTCGCCGGTTCTCTTTCGTGAGACATATGATGGAACCGGAATGCTTCAGTACTTCAGGGCGGAATTGATTCTGCCCTATGCGGAAATCCTGAGGACATTCAAACCTGCCGTCACGTCACCAGGGTGGATAACAAGACAGCGGAATCTCGAGAAGCGGTCTATGCCTTAGCGTATCAGCTCGTCGATTGTTGCAAGCGCGACGACTCCATATCCTCTCGCGCGAATTGCTTCACGTCCGCCATCCTGTCGATCGACGACAGCAATGACGCCTATGATTTTTCCGCCGGCAGCTTCAACTGCATCGATTGCCTGAATCGCTGATTTTCCTGTGGTAATGACGTCTTCGACGATGATGACATTATCGCCGCTCTTGAACGGGCCCTCGATTCGGTTTCCTGTACCGTGTGATTTTGCTTCCTTGCGAACTGAAAATGCGCGGATCGGTCTGTTCTGAATTGCACTGGTGTGGCTGATGGCAAATGATACCGGATCTGCTCCCATGGTCAGGCCGCCGATAGAATCCGGTTTCCAGCCCTCTGCATCGATTCTGGATAGCGCGAGCGGCCCGATCGTCACCATTCCCTCGGGACTCATCGTCGTAAGACGGGCATCGACATAGACGGTCGACTCTTTTCCTGAAGCAAGAATGAAATTTCCCTTCTTGACTGACCGCTCGATGAGTAGTCGCTTCAGGGCTTCGCTGTCTGTTGAGAGATTCATGAAAATGTCGATCGGCCGGTTACTGAAAGATGTTTGAGCTGCAGCCACTTCTGTATGTCATTGTCGGTGCAGTAGTCGTCGGTCTTGCACTTCTTCTCCAGCACGAGCGCCGTCAGGCAACTCGTCTTGCAGAACGATCGAAGGAGCTGGAGCGGCTTTCGTCCGAGCTTCTTCGCGCAAATCGTATGAAGAACGATTTCCTCGCGAATGTATCACATGAGCTGCGTACGCCACTCAATGCGATTGTCGGCTTTGTCGATTTGTTGCGCGAGGGAGTTTATGGAGATCTCAGTCCCCGGCAGGTAAAACCGGTAGAGCGAATCGAAGCGTCCGCAAATCATCTCAGGCATCTTGTCGATCAGATTCTGGATCTTGCAAAGATGGCTGCGGGCCGCCTCGACGTACATGCTGAGGATCTGGATGTCCGTCCATTCATTCTCGATGTTGCAAGTGAAGTCGAGTCGCTTGTAAATGAAAAAAGCCTGAGCCTGTCACTCGCTATGGGCAGCTCGCTGCCACGAATCCAGAGTGACCCGACTCACTTGCGTCAGATACTCGTGAATCTCCTCGGCAATGCGATCAAGTATACTGACGCCGGATCCATTGTTGTGCGTACCCGGGCGCTCTCGCAAAGTGCAGCAATTGCGGAAGGGCTTCCTCATGTAGTGCGTGAAGCCCGCCCTGATACTGAATCCTGGCTCGCGATTCAGGTGATCGATTCGGGGCGTGGAATTGCTCCCATCGATCAGGAGCGTGTTTTCGAGGAATTTGAACAAGTAGATGCCGGTCCGCGTGCCGACTCCCCAAATCGCGGCACTGGTCTCGGCCTCGCGATTTCGCGTCGGCTTGCGCGCCTCTTAGGTGGAGACCTCCTGCTGCAAAGCGAGCCCGGTAAGGGCTCGACGTTTACACTCTGGCTTCCTGCTAACGGAGCTGGCTCAGGAGCGCTTTAGGATCCCGCGCATGCGGCCGAAGAACCCGCCTTCATCTCCCGGCGGTTCATCCTTCGTAGATCCGGCAGCAGATGATGGATTGGACACGGCATCCTGAAACGCCTTGGTGAAAGCCATCACGTCCGGATAGCGACTCAACGGCTCCTTTGAGAGAGCCTTCATGACCACCTGCTCGATTGCAGGTGAGAACTTGAGGCGCTCCTTGGCTGCATTCAGAGGAATTGGCGGCATAGTCAGCAGCTGTGTGAACATTTCGCGTGGAGCCTTTGCCGTGTACGGCAGCGCACGCGTGAGCAGGTAGTACGCAATTGTCGCAAGGCTGTACTGATCTGCTGCAGGCGTCACAATTTCTCCTGACAGCGCCTCGGGAGCGATGTACATCAGAGAGCCGACAAAGAACCCTGCGCGAGTCAATCGCTCATCTGCGGGGGCCTGTACATCTGTAGCGATGCCGAAGTCGAGCAGCTTTACCTGACGGTTCTGCGAATCGTACATGACGTTCTCAGGCTTGAGATCGCGATGTACGATCCTGGCTGCATGCGCGGCGTGTACGGCTGCGCCGATCTGGGAAATGATGACTGCTGTTTCTTCCGGTGATATCGGCGCATGCTGCTTGGCATACTTCTCGAGGAGCTCTCCACCGGCCCATTCGATAGCCAGGAAGTGCAATCCGGTATCGGATTGGCCGATTTCTATGGTACGCACCACGTTGGGGTGTTGTACTCTTGTACCGTATTGAGCTTCGCGAACGAAGCGGGCCACTGCGGTACGATCATGCCGCAGTTTCTCACGGAGGACTTTGAGGGCGACGGTACCATGGCTCGGATGTTGAGCCCGGTAAACTTCTGCAGTACCGCCTTCACCAACCTCACTCTCGAGGGTGTACCCGGCTATCTTTGAGCCGACTAAGCTCTGATGAGACACGCGGGCGAAAGTAACAGAAACTGATATAAGTCGATAGGGTAAAGACAACAATGCGCGCGATCAGATTTCATCAGCTTGGCATTTTCCTCGTTTTTCTGGCTATATCAGCCTGCCGGAGCACTCGTCCAGCTTCGAGCGCTTCTCCCGGAACACTGCCGGTTGCCGTAAGCGGCGGTATCGCAGCACAGGGTCAGGATCCCAGCACCATCTACAACCAGATGGGTTTGATTGCGACGGGCAGCCCGCTTTCCTATGTCGGAAAGATTGCCTACTTCGCGACACGGAGCCCTGATACCACGATGATGCTTGCAAGCATCTCGATACCCAACCGGATGCTCAGCTTCATTCGCGATGGCGATGCCTATCGGGCACCTTATGAGGTGCGCCTGCGCCTGCTGCAGGGCAACGCGGAAGTAAAAGCGATCAATGCAATGGAAATCGTGCGTGTTGCGACTTTCAAGGAAGTAAATCGCAATGATGAGAGCGTCATCTTCCAGAATTACTTCCGGGTTCCGCCGGGCGACTACCACGTCTCATTCACAGTACGGGATGTAGCGAGCAATCGGAGTGCTTCTCAGGAAGGAGCGATCAACGTTCCTCGCCTGACCCAGGGCAATCTTTCCACGCCTCTCCTCGTCTATGAAGCCAGCCGTCGCTCCACGCTGGATTCACTGCCGCGGCTTCTTGCAAGCCCACGGTCGAGTGCGGTGTTTGGTCAGGACAGCACAGTCTCCGTTTATCTCGAAGCATACGGAGCTCAGCCGAGTCTTCCCGTTTCATTCGTGGTTCAGAATGACAAGGGAGCAGTTACGTGGCGTGATACTACTGTTCTTACAGGCTCGGGAAATCTGATGAGCGGTGCTGTGTCGATTCCCATCTCACGTGTTGGAATCGGCGTAGCGAACGTGACGTTCACGCGACTGGATGCAGCTGATACAGTGCGCGCCCCCGTGTTCGTGAGCTTTGGCAGCGACATTCCACTTCTGACGTACGAAGAGCTGATGAACCAGCTCAGATACTACGTGTCTCCCGAACGGCTCAGGTCGCTGCGTGACACGCCAATAGATGAGAGAGGTCCCGTCTGGGCTGCTTTCCTGAGAGCAAGTGATCCGGCGCCCTCGACACCTGAGCACGAAGGACTGCAAACATATTTTGCCCGCCTTCAACAGGCCGCAGTTCGATTCCGCGATGATGGGACATCACGTGGCGGATGGCTCAGCGATCGAGCACGTGTGTACGTCGTGCTGGGTGAGCCTGATCAGCTTTTCGAGCAACAGACAAACAGTGTCGCAACAAGAACCTCGATCGCACAGCGCGGCCGCCTCCAGTACTGGGAATACAGTCAATATCGTGTGCGCCTTGTGTTTTATGACGAGACAGGCACGGGAAGATGGCGGTTAACTCCTCAGAGCGAGACTGACTTCCAGAACATAAACGCACGTCTCTTGATTCACTGAGTGGGCGCTTTATTAGCGACTTGACAAAAATCCGGGGTGATTCTATATAGGCGCCGCACCGTATCACAGCCGGAGGCGGTCCAATGGCCAGGGGAAGGGTGAAGTGGTTCAATGACGCGAAGGGCTATGGCTTCATTGAACAGGAAGGAGGAGAGGACGTCTTCGTCCACTTTTCCGCAATTGCAATGGAAGGCTTCAAGACGCTGTCAGAAGGACAACAGGTGGAGTTCGAGATAGAAACCGGCAACAAAGGGCTGCATGCCGCGAATGTTCACGCGATGGCTCCGGCCTGACAATCGAGCGCTTCACAACTGAAGTCCTGCGCCCCTGTCCGTGATAAGGACAGGGGCGCTTTTATATTGAGTGATGCAGCTTCCGGAATCTCCACGCCTTTTTCTCGTCGACGGATACGCGCTGATCTATCGCGCGTTCTACGCACTCATTTCCCGGCCGCTTACAACGAGCAAGGGAGAAAACACCTCAGCAGTCTGGGGCGTTGCAAACTTCGTCCAGCGACTGCTCGATAAACACAAACCCGAATATCTGGGCTGGGTACATGATTCGGGTACATCGTTCCGTCACGAGACGTATCCCGCGTACAAGGCGACACGTGAAAAGCTGACAGAAGAGCTCCAGGCTGATTTCGATCGCGGCATGGAGAGAATCTGTCAGCTCCTCGACGCCTATCGAATTCCCATCATTGCACTGCGTGGCTATGAAGCAGACGATGTAATCGGAACACTCGTGTCGAAGGGACTCGAGCAGAACCTGAACGTCGTTGTCGTGTCAGGCGATAAGGACTTTCAGCAGCTGATCAAGCCCAGTGTGTGGCTGCTGAATCCAGGACGCGGCGGCCCTGCACATGTAGAAGAGCATTGGGTCGGTATGGAGAACGCAAGCGAGAGACTTGGCGTTCCTCCGCACTACGTCACTGATTATCTGGCTCTCGTTGGTGATTCCTCCGACAACGTGCCGGGCGTCAAAGGCATCGGTGAAAAGACTGCATGTGAGCTCGTGAATCAGTTTGGCGATCTCGAGTCGATTCTCGCGCATGTCAATGAGATCACCAAGAAGCGGCCACGTGAAGCACTGATACAGTACGCTGAAAATGCGCGGCTGTCGAAGGAATTAGTAACAATTCGCGACGATTTAGCAGTGTCCTTCGATGAAGCGAAATTCCGGCTTCAGCAGCCTGACTATGCAAGACTGCGGGATCTGTATGTCGACCTCGAATTCCACTCGCTTGCGAAAAACATCGCTGCACTGATTGGTCATGAGCCGTCAGCGTCCGCTGCTGTTGCAGCAGCTCCAGTTTCGGCAGAACGAGTCACGCCAAAGGCTCAGTACAAAGTCGTCGATACTGTCGCGGGCCTGCATGAGGTTGTGGACAAGGCTCGAGCATCGGGCGTAATCGCGCTCGATACTGAGACTGTCGTAGATGCCGATACTCCGCTTCAGGTCGATCCTCTTCGCTCGACGCTCGTATCCCTGGCAATTGCTGTTGCACCCGGCGAGGCGTACTACCTCCCACTCCGTCATGCTCAGTGGAAGAGCGCACAAGGCGAGCTCCTGATCGATGCAGCCGGCGATCGGTCAGCGACCGATGCACCTGAGGACAGGGGTCTTATAAGAGGAGGCGATGAACCTCTCCCGAAGGCATCGCGCTCGAAGAAAGCGGCAGCAGAAGCATCGACGGAAGGACGTCAGACAGCGCCGGTTACTAATCTTCCGGAGCTTGCCTCCGATGACATGAAGATCCTGCGCGATCTTCTCGAGGATCCTGCAGTGCGGAAAACCGCCCACAATGCGAAGTACGATATGCTTGTGCTGCGTCGTGCCGGTGTGAACCTCCAGGGACTCGACTTCGATACGATGCTGGCGAGCTACGTGCTCGATCCCGGCCGCAGGTCACACGGCCTCGATGTGCTTGCGCTCGAGTTTCTCGATTACTCGATGATGTCGTATGCTGATGTCTGCGGCAAAGGAAAGACGGCTGTACGATTCGATCAGTGCGCCATTGAATCTGCGCGTGACTATTCGTGCGAAGACGCGGACATGTCACTTCGCATGCGTGAGATATTCGAGCCGCAGCTCGACAGCTCGGAAGTGCGTCCGCTCCTCGAGAACGTTGAGGTCCCGTTGATTCACGTTCTCGCTGAAATCGAGTGGACCGGGATTACGATCGACGTGCCATGGTTTCATTCACTGCGGGATCGCTTTCGCAGGGAGAGACAGAAAGTCGAAGCGCAGATCTACGTCGAAGCCGGAACGGAGTTCAACATCAACTCCAACCTGCAGCTTCGCGAGATTCTCTTCACCAGACTCGGGCTGCCTGTTCTCAAGAAGACGAGCACAGGCCCGTCCACTGATGCGAGTGTGCTGCAGGAGCTCGCTGATGCAGGGCACACAATTCCGACGCTGCTGATGGAGTATCGGGAGCTCGCCAAGCTCGAGAGCACTTATCTGGAAGCGCTGCCTGCAATGGTAAATCCGAATACCGGCAGGCTTCACACATCGTTCAATCAGACCGTAGCGGCCACGGGCCGGCTGTCGTCAAGCGATCCGAATCTTCAGAACATTCCGATTCGCAGAGAACTGGGTCGTGATATCAGGCGGGGGTTCATTCCACGAAAGGGATGGACTCTGCTCGCTGCTGATTATTCACAGATCGAGTTGCGGCTGCTCGCGCACCTGTCGAGTGATCCGGCGTTTGTCGAAGCATTCAACGCGGGTGGCGACATCCATCGTCAAACCGCGGCAATCATTTTCGATGTGCCGCTCGACGAGGTTACATCGGACATGCGCGCTCGCGCAAAGACGATCAACTTCGCGACGATCTATGGTCAGGGCGCACACGCATTATCGCGACAGCTCAAGATCGAGCACGCTGAAGCGAAAGACTTCATCCTTCGGTACTTCGAGCGCTTCAAGGGAATCAGGAGATATCTTGATTCCAGTGTCGACTTTGCGCGTGAGCACGGTTATGTCACGACAATCTTCGGCAGACGCCGCTATATACCTGAGCTGCGTGAGCGGAACTTCAACATTCGCGCTTTCGGTGAGCGAACAGCTGCCAACTCTCCGATTCAGGGTTCAGCGGCTGATCTGATCAAAATCGCGATGATCCGCATCGACGATCGGCTGCGGGAGAACAAACATCAGTCGAAGATGCTCCTGCAGGTTCACGACGAGCTCGTCTTTGAAGTTGCTCCGGAGGAGATAGAAGACGTGAAAGCGCTCGTGAAGCACGAGATGGAGAACGCGGCGCAGCTTTCTGTTCCTCTTGTTGTCGATATAGGAACAGGTGCAAACTGGCTCGATACGAAATAATCCTACGCGTAAGCTTCGGGCCGCGGATGATTCTTGTACGCGGCCCAGTACGCTCCTAATGGCAGCGTCGCAACGTAAAGCACTGCCCAGAGCGGACCTGCAAGTGCAGCTACGATCGCGAATTGCACAACATAGGAGAGCAGGATGAGCACAAGCGACAGCACGATCGTTTTCATCGCGGGCTCATCTGGAGTCTTGCTCATTCGTAAGGCAACATCGCGTGCGTAGTTCACGATGTACCGATGAGTCAGCTCTCCCCATGCACCAAGTGGTGATGCGAGTGGATGTACGCCGCCCTTTCGTCTGACTGCATCACGATCGGGAGAAGGTGTTGGCTCCTTTAATGAAACGGCTGCGAGCCGCGTGGCAATCATTTCCGTCAGTTCATTGACGGCAATCCCGCCAACTCGATCCATGTGGATCGGCTCACCAGCTTCTGCGAGCACTGCAGTTCCCGGATTGCCTTTGTCTTCGAAATTCAATCCGAGCGGAATGATTTGAAGATTGTCGATGCCTCGTTTGTCGCGTGCTTCGAGAGCAAGTCGTGCTGCTCCCGTCTTCAACGGTGCAAGGTGCGGATCGCTGTGACTGATTCCTTCAGGAAAGATGAGCACCATTCCGCCTTCTGCAAGAACACTGAGAATGCTGTCGAAGGCACCGGCATTTCGGGTGACGGGAGCATCTCCCTTTTTGGTTATCTCATCTTTTGCTCTTCTGAGCGGGACCACTCCAGCCAGTGGAAAAAGCCATGCTACAAGGGGATTCTCGAGCAGCGTTGCCTTTGCTGTGAGTGTAAGACGTCGTGGTGCAATCCACCCCGCGATGAGCGCGTCGACAAGAGCATTGTGATGGCTTGCAGCAATGATTACAGGGCCCGTTCGCGGAATTCGCTCACGTCCAACAACCTGGATGCTCGAATAAAACCAGTGAAGTGCAATTCCTGTGAACCACCTCAGCAGCCGATAGATCATTCTGCCGGCTGTCTGTGCCAGTTGTCGGGAACCTTAAGCAGGAGTATGAGCGCGAGCAGCATGCTTACGGCGACAGTGACAACTGCGGCTCGATATGCGAAGCCTGTTCCGTATGACGGTAGCAGGCCATCTACGGTCCATCCCCAGATCAGCGGGCCTGCAATCGCAGCTGCTCGTGAAGAGAGAACCATCAGGCTGAAGAATCTCGCTGTCTCTGCTTCCGGAATCAGTGTGAGAAGAAGCGGACGCTCCGACGTAGCGACGCCTCCAAAGATGAGACCTATGGCTGCGCCAACCAGCCAGAAGCTGGCTTTGTTCGGGACAGCAATCATCGCAACGAGAAGCAGGACCCATGCGGCAATTACACCAACGAGGCTTTTCTTCGGACCGATACGGTCGACAAGCTTGCCTATGAAATAGCTTCCTATCGCCGCAGGGATCGTCAGCACGACGAATAGAGTTATTTCACTCCCCTTCTCAAAGCCCATGGCCTTCACTGCGTAAAGAGCCATGAACCCAATGATCGTTCCTATCGCATCCTGATAGAGAAACGATGCGATGAGAAATCTTCGAGCACCGGTATACTGCTTCGAGTCACGCAGTGTCTGTACGACACCCCTGAATGCCTCACGCCATTCGACTCGCTTCTTTTCGCTCCGTGCAAAGTGGTCTTTGCAGAAAATGAATAGAGGAAGTGAAAAGAGCAGAAAGAGAATTGCCGTCGGAACGAACGTCGAGACACGTCCGCCGTGACTTGTATATGGGAATACCGATCGGAGAGAAGCCATCACTCCTTCCGGCAACGGACCGACGACGGGAAATGCGCCATCGAAGAACGGCGATACCATCAGTACTCCGACAATCGAGCCGGCATAGCCAAGAGCGGTCCCGAGTCCGGAGAGACGTCCCAGCTCATGTGGGGGGACAAGCTCGAACATCATCGCGTTATAGAAAGGCATCGCCCCTTGATATGCCCAGTTCGCCAGAATGAACGCGGTGAGGATCGCAAAGGCAGGCAGTCCGGCCAGAACGTAGCTGTCGGTCACCGGATCGATCACCGATGTACCAACAAGAGGAACCATCGTCTGGCCAATTATTCCCATTATCGCCGTCATCGCTACGGAGATCAGCGTGAACCAGACAACCCACGGCTTTCGTCTTTGCGTTGCGTCGGAGATGGCCCCGAACACAGGGATGGAAAACACCACCAGCAGTGATGAGATGCTGCTTGCAACTGCTGCAGTGGTATTGGATGCTCCCACATCGCTTACAAGCCACACCGCGAAGAACAGCGTGGCGATATTCATCGAGAAGATAGTGTTCGAAAAATCGTACAGCGCCCAGCTCCAGCGCTCGCGCGCCGGCGCGCGCCGGGTCACAACTGCCTGCTCGATTGCAACAATCGGTTCTAATGAATGGGTCATCGAGATAAAGATTCAGCGCGGATTGTGGGCAGCCTATACGTAGCCTGACGTAGAGTCCTGTCTTTGACTCGACGGCATGGCGCAAGGGGCTACAAATTATCACTCATGCTTTTACGTAGTACGAATTTTCTCATCGTCGGCTTCACTTCAGTGATGCTTGTCGCCTGCAGGGGTGACAAGGCTCCGTCGCGCGCAGACTCGACAGCCAGCAGCGCTCAAGCGGTAACGTCTTCGGTCCCGTTGCCTGTAAATACAGGCTGGGAAGAGATTCAGGCGGGACCAGCCCTGCTGCTTGGCGTTGAAGACAATCCGGCGATGGCTTCAGTTGTGAAGCCAATGCTCAATGACAGCCTGCTTGCTCGTGAGCCTGCTCTCAATACGGATTCTCTGTCAGGAATGAGCGTGGAGCTCTTTGGGCGGACGGGTTTGATCGGCTCTGCCCAGGTTGCCAGTGCGGTTGCACCCAATGCAGGCGAAGGATGTATTGCGTGGCCGATGATGACACTCTCTGGTGCGGGGCCCAAAGCTTGGCAGGTCGGATTTCGCAAGGGCTTCGTTACCCCGCTGCCGCTCGACTCACTCGAAGGAATGACACCTGCAGATTCAATGTCAGTGACTTCAGATCTCGCGCGTCTTGCTTCTGCAGTCCCGGCGGAAGGTGACACTTCGTTTCAAGGACTTCCCTTCTCAGTCCGGAAGGCGTATCGCGCAACATCGGGTCAGCAGCAGCTCCTTATTGGTGACATCGTCAGGAAGATCAATGAAGAAGCGAATCCGCGAGAGGAGCACCTGCTTCTGATTGCTGAGCGCCCCCGAAGCGGCTCACAGTATTCGACTGTCTTTCACAGTCGCGCCACCGGTTCCGAAGAACAGGTGAGAACTACGGACGTGCTGGCAGCGGGACGGTTTGTAAACGGCGGGCGGATCCTGCTTGTCGTTTCGTTCGGATACGAGAACGGGAATCGTGTCGCACTCATCGAGCGTATGACCGATTCCCAGTGGAGAATCAGCTGGAGGAGCGCTTACACAGGTTGCTGATCATTCCCGCCAGCGTCCGAGACTGGCGGGCGGCACTGCTCTTCCCGCTATTCCTGCGAGACCCAGAAGCGTCAGTACATACGGCAGCGCAAGAAAAGCCTGATAAGGCAGTGACCATCCCATAGCCTGAAAGAAATATTGTAGTGCGCTGGCAGCACCGAATACGAGGGCCGCTGCCGCCACTCCAAGTGGATGCCATCTGCCGAGCACTACAATCGCGATTGCGATAAATCCTCTTCCGGCAGACATGCCTTCTGCAAACGATCCTGCCTGCGCTATTACAAGTACACCGCCGGCAATTCCTCCGAGCGCTCCACCGAACAGCACTGACGCCACCTGAACGCGTTTTGCCGATATGCCGGCGACAATGACTGCTTTTGGATCTTCTCCTGTTGCACGGAGACCAAGTCCTCCATGTGTGTGATACATCCACCACCACACTACAGGGATGAGCAAGTAAAGCACGTATGTAATTGCAGGCTGCGCGAACAGCGGCTTGCCAATGACGGGGATCGATGACAGCAGCGGAATGTCGGTAATTCCCATTGTCGGAATACTGAGAGGTGCCCCCGTCGCTCCATACATCTGACGGTAAAGAGTCGCAGTAAGTCCGAGTCCGAGCAGACTGATTGCAGTGCCGGTGATAATCTGATCGGCCCTTATATGAATCGCAAAAAGCGCAAACACAGTAGCGACTGTGATTCCTGCGATTGCAGCTCCCGCGAAGCCGAGCCACGTGCTGCCATATCCCGCGGCAACGAAAGATCCGAATGCTCCAGCGATGATTGCGCCTTCGAGACCAATGTTGATCACGCCTGAGCGCTCGACAACAGTTTCACCCAGCGACGCGAATGCGAGTGGCGTTGCCGTGCGCACCGTCCCTTCGAGAAAAGTCTCGATCGCGCTCACGACTTTGCGGGCTGTACGAGTGAATGCCTGCCGCGGATTGCAGCGACAGAAATTGCCGCGATGATCAACGCAGCTTCTACAACTGACGCAAGTGATGAAGGAATCGCGAATTCACGCTGAAGCGCAGCGGCACCCGTCTCCAATGCTCCGAAGAATATTCCGGAGAAAACCACTCCAACGGGATTAAGACCTGCTATCAACGCAACGGCGATAGCGGTGTAGCCGTATCCCGGCGAAAGATTTTCATACAGTGCGAACGTCACTCCATTCACTTCAATGGCGCCGGCAAGTCCAGCGATCGCACCGCTCATGAGAAATACGAGCATGGAAGTACGCTCAATATCGATCATGCCCGCTGTTCGGGCAGCTTGTGGAGATGCGCCCGTGGCTCTTACGCGAAAGCCAAACGCTGTTTTTCTGAGAACCGAGCTCATCAAAAGCGCGAGCACAATTGCGAGGACGAAACCGAGATGGAGACGCGTTCCCGGAATGATCACCGGGAGTCGCGCCGTGTCGGCGAATGTACTTGTCTGCGGATAAATGCGTGTTGGCTCTTGTAATGGCCCTCGCACGAGAAACGACACTAGATGTATCGCGATGAAATTCAGCATGATCGTGCTGATGATCTCGAGCACATGAAATCGCCGTCGCAACTCGGCAGCTATCCACGCCCATGCTCCGCCCGCGACGACCCCGGCCCCCAGTGCAGGAATGAGTGATATACGGCCGAGGGACTGTCCCAGCGCGAGGGTTACGGCGGTTGCTGCAACCGCTCCAGCGAGAAGCTGTCCTTCAGCCCCGATGTTGAACACGCCACCACGGAATGCCCAGGCGACAGCCAATCCGGAGATGATGAGTGGTGTCGCTCGCACGAGCGCGTCCGCAACCAGTGCAAGTTCAGCCGACATGTGTGCCGAGCAATGCTGCTCCGATTTCGTTCTTGTCGGGATTCACTGAGCGCAGTCCACTTTGCGAAACGACGATCACCCTGTCTGCGAGCTCAGCCAGCTCGTCGAGATCGCTCGAATAGAAGACAACAGCCGCACCATTGTCGCGCGCGATACGCAGCCGATCATGCACGAAGGCGGCAGCATTTACGTCGAGACCCTGTGTCGGATTTTCGAGAACAATCAGCGCGGGCTCGCCTTCGAGCTCTCTTCCCAGCACAAAGCGTTGCTGGTTTCCACCCGAGAGATTTCCCGGTGACGCCTCGACGCCTCGTGTGACCACGTTGTAGCCCGAGATTATTTGCGTTGCTCGCGAAACGACGCTTTCCCAATCGATGACGCCTTTTCTTGACCCTGCTCCCGACAACGCAGCGTTTTCGGTCAATGAGAACTCGTCGATCAGAGCTTCGTCTCGCCGGTTCTCGGGAACAAATCCAATCCGTTCTGGCAGACTGATCGATGCTGCACGCGGGGTTACCCTTTTTGCGAGCGCGCGCAGAATCGGAATAGCCGCGCCGTCGAGCGCAGCGACACCGAGGATCTCGCCACCTCTTACATCGAGTGAGACTTCTACGGGTTCACCGCCGCGCCTGCTCATGACAAGCATTCGATCGATTGATGCGACAGTTCCTTTCGTATTTGGGATGTTTGCATGCGAGATTGATCGCTCTGGGATAGAGCCCAGCATCGCCGCTACAAGCCCTGCTTCGTCGACCTCTGACATCGCGTCGCTCATGACAAGCTTCCCGCGTCTCAGCACAGTGACATCGTCGGCGTGCTCGATTGCGTCAGCCAGCTTGTGAGTGATCAGTATGACTGCTCCGCCGTCATCCGCAAATGACTTGAGCTGATCGAAGAGGTCGATCGTGTCCTTTGGCGTAAGCACGGCAGTTGGCTCGTCCAATATCAGAACACGCGCCTGATGAGCGAGTGTCCGAAGAATCTCGAGCTTCTGCCGGTCTGCACTTCCAAGGTCCGCGACATATGAGTCTGGATCGAGCTGCAATCCGGTACGTTTCGCAATTTCACGAAGCCGCGATTTAGTATCGCTCAGAGAATATTTACCGCGACCGGCTAATGCAACGTTTTCGGCGACCGTCATCGCCGGAATGAGAGAGAACTGCTGATGGACCATTCCGATTCCTGCCGCAATTGCATCAGCGGGAGAGCTAAACCGTACTGGACGCCCATCGGCTTCGATCGAGCCGCTATCGGGTTGAAGCATACCGAAGGCGATGCGCATCAGCGTCGTCTTTCCTGCTCCGTTCTCGCCAAGCAGCGCCGTGATTCTGCCTCGCCCTGCTGAGAGCGACACGGTGTCGAGAGCAACCATGTCGCCGAACCGTTTTGTTATGTCACGCAGCGCGAGGATCGTATCGCTCAAAGGCCGGTCGGCGCATGGATCATCGTCCATGGAATGCCGAACTTCTCTCCTGCGTGTTCGGCAAGCGCTCGCACTCCGAGTGTCTCTGTTGCGTAGTGTCCGGCGTAGATGACGGTGATGCCAAGCTCGCCCGCCTCGACGGCAGTGTGATGAGGGCCTTCACCCACTATCAACGTGTCTACCCCAAGTGTGGCGGCTTCCTGAAGCGTTTCCGACGAAGCGCCTGCACCCGTGCACATTGCCCATTGCCTGGTTCGTCTGCCGTTCTCAATAGGCGTTGCGATCGTTCCGCCGCCGTGCAATGCAGAGAACTGCTGAGCTCGCGCGATAAGATCCGAGGTCGGAATATCGGATTCGCCTCTCACTCCGATTGCAATTCCCTTAGCCCATGCGAACTCGCCCGATGGATCCAGCCCAAGCTCGCGAGATAGTAACACATTGTTACCAAATACCGGATGGCGATCGAGAGGAAGATGCGATGAGTAAACTGCTACATCGTTTTCGAGCAGCGTCTTCAATCTCTTGTATGCAGCTCCGGTGATTGGACGCAGCCCGGTCCAGAACATCCCATGGTGAAGGATCAGGAAGTTCGCGCCCTCTTCCACGACCTGCTCTATTGCGCGCGAGGAAAAGTCCACGCATGCAGCTGCCTTTGTAATCGATCCACTGTTTGCGAGCTGCAACCCGTTGAGCGCGTTGCTATAATCCGGAATCGTCGACGTCTCGAGGAGATCGTCGAGGTAACTCACGACCTCCTGAGTGGATGTCACGTTCCCTGCGCCTTGCGGGTTGTGTCAGGCAGAACGATTCCGCGAAACGTTCCAGCCATCATTTGATTTCGTACCGAGTCCACCTTCGCTGTCGCATCGACTGGAACAGTGCTCGCGACGCGAGGATTCGCGACGTAAGTCACAACGTTGTCATGAAGACCCAGCTCGAAAACTTTCCCCGTAAAACCTCCCGCTTTCACTGCGCGTGCGATAAGCAGGAAAGCATGAGGGAGATCGATTACAACGCTGCCGAGTGTGCGGTCTGGTGCGATGTCGTTCTGATTTGCGTTTGATCCGACGATCCAGACATTCTTCGCTTCCTTTACTGCCTGAAAAATTCCCAGCCCGGCTGCGTCTGCGTTCTGGAAGATCACGTCCACGCCGCGTGAGATCTGGGCGAGTGCCTGCTCCTTACCGGCGCTTACGTCATCCCAGTTCCCTATGTATGAAACAATCACCTTCACTTTTGGATTAACCGATTTCGCTCCCTGCTCGAACGCTTCGAAGCTTCGTTTGACAGGTGGCAGCTCGGTACCTCCAATGACGCCAAGGAGATTTGATTTCGTCATTCGCCCGGCGACGATTCCTGCGAGATACGACGCTTCTTCGAATGCGAACTCAGCTCCGCCGACATTTTTGGCGACGCTCGTTCCGGACGTGGTGATATAAACAGTCTTCGGATAATTCGGCGCCACGCGAAGTGCGGCATCCTGGAATTCGAACCCGTGTCCAAAAACCAAGTCGAAGTCCTTTGCACCGTATTGCCGGAAGTTTTCATCGAACTCGGCAGGTGTCTTAGTCTGGATGTGGCTAACCTGAGCTCCGAGGCTGTCCTTGATTGCCATCAGCCCTGCGTACGCTCCGCCGTTCCATGATTTGTCGGAGATCGGCCCGGGTGTCAGTAGCGCAACCTTGAAATCGGACCCGCGTGCTTTCGGTGTATCTGACCCAGTGTTTCCTGAACACGCCGCGAACGTGAAAGCAAACACCCCGGCAACAATTGTGGAGAACCTGTGAATCAACGTCATTGGGAATAGGTTAAGATATTGCTATGTAAAGAGTTATACACTTTGTGGAGATCACTGTGGATTATCGGCCAGACCGATTATCTCGGTAATCCGGTCCAGGTCATCGGGCGAATAGAACTCAACCAGGAGTGTCCCGCGGTTGCCGGCTTTGAGAACGATGGAGACATCGGTCTGGAGATGCTTTCTGAGCCGCTGTTCAAGACTTTTCACTTCTGCAGGCCGAGTGTCCGATTTTGGCGGCCTTCCACCACGGACGGTTGGCTTGCCTGTCGCCGCACTCGTGGCTTCGCGCACCCGGTTCTCGACTTCGCGCGCACTCCAGCCATTATCGACCGTGAGCCGAGCGAAAGAGGCTATCTGTGATTCACTTTCGAGTCCTAACAATGGGCGTGCCTGGCCTGCCGTGATCTTTCCCTCTTCGATCAATGTTCTCACAGACACCGGCAGCTGCAGTATCCTTAGCACATTAGCGACAGTGGAGCGATCTTTCCCAACCATCGTCGCGACACTTTGTTGAGTATGACCAAACTCCTTGATCAGCTTGTCATATCCCTCAGCCTCTTCGATCGGATTGAGATCAGATCGCTGAAGATTCTCCACTAGAGCGAGAGTAAGTATCTCCTGGTCTGTGAACTCCTTTACAACAGCGGGAATGCTCGTCCACCCAAGGGCAGTCGCTGCACGCAGTCTCCTCTCACCGGCGATCAGCTCATAGCCTTTTCCCTTCGGCGACGAGCGCACAGTTATTGGCTGCAGTAATCCGTTTGACTTAAGACTCTCTTGAAGCTCGCTCAGTTCTTCCTTCTTAAAGGTCTTCCGTGGCTGGAACGGATTGCTCTCGATTTCATTTACTGGGATATCGCGCAATGCTGTCGCGACTGGCAGATCAGCAGGTTGTGCCGGTGTATTGAAAAGTGCATCCAGACCGCGACCAAGCCTGCGTGTCGATTTTTCAGGAGCCATTCTGCGGATTGCCTCCGTTTGTCCTCGCGATAAGCTCGCGCGCGACATTCATATATGCCTTCGCTCCGATAGATCCTAGATCATATAGAATGATCGGTTTTCCAAAGCTTGGCGCTTCTGCAAGTCGGACATTGCGTGGGATAACCGTTTCGAAAACGGTCTCACCGAAATATTCCCGTGCATCGCTTGCAACCTGACGAGAGAGGTTGAGTCTCGCGTCGTACATCGTAAGAAGAACTCCGGATATGCCGAGCTCCCGATTAGCACCATGCTGAATTCGGTGCACGGTATTCAGAAGCTGTGATAACCCTTCGAGCGCGTAGTACTCACACTGCAGCGGAATCAAAACAGAATCTGCCGCACTCAGCATATTGAGCGTGATGAGTCCAAGCGACGGCGGACAATCGATCAGAATGAAATCGTACTGATCACGCAGCGGTTCGAGCGCATTCCGCATCGCGCTCGCACGATCCTCACGATTGATCAGCTCGACTTCTGCACCTGCCAGATCCGGTGTAGCAGGAACGACATCCAGGCGATCGAGCAAGACCTTCTTACGCACGGCTTCCTGAATTCCACTATCGCCGATCAGGACATCATACAGAGTTACGCCGATATCCTGCCGCTGAATTCCAACGCCACTAGTGGCGTTTCCCTGCGGATCCCCATCGATGATAAGCGTCGACTGCTCTGCCGCAGCCAGGCTGGCGGCAAGATTTACCGTGGTTGTCGTCTTACCGACCCCACCCTTTTGATTCGCAACAGCAATGACTCGACCCACAGCAACTCGGCAAAAGTTCCCGCTGAATGTACGAAAGCGAGCCGCCCCCGGGCAGGGGCAACTCGCTTTGATATAGGTGATGTTTCACGTGAAACCCAACTATTGGCGTTTCACGTGAAACATTGACTTAACGGGCGGTAAAATACCACCGCGTAGTTACGTCGACTGCGACTGTCTGTTCACCAGCCGATATAGGGGTAGCTGCCTGCGCTGCCGCCATGTCCATCTTGGTGCGGATCGCAATAGGTTGTGGCGATGGCGGGTAGTAGCCCCCAACGTTGATCTCGAGCAGATAGGAAATACTCCCTCCCGCCGCACGAGCCGCCGCCTCGGCATCAGCACGCGCCTGTTGAACAGCAAGAGCGATCGCCTGCTTTCTTGCGCTGTCCGTGTTGGACGAGTAGAACTGAAGCGAGCTGATCATGTTCGCTCCCTTACCCAAAGCCGCATCTATCGCCTGGCCTACCATATTGATCGATTTCAGCTCGACCGAAACAGTATTGGTGACGTTATAGCCAACAACAACTGGCTCTTTGTTGGGCTCATACCGCTGCTCGGGATACACGTTATAACCGGTTGTCGAGATGTCCTTCGCATCGATTCCCAAAGCGCGAAGAGCGTCGATCACAGCCTTCTGCTTCCTCGCATTCTCGGTCCCAGCCGCCGCAGCTGTCTCAGCCCGGGTTTGCACACTGATCTGAACATTTGCACGGTCTGGAACCACCTTCACTTCACCGCGAGATGTAGTTGAAATCTGTGGTAGGGGCGCCGGAGTGTTCGGTTGCTGTCCGTATAGTGTTACAGGAATTAGGCAAAATGCAGCCAATAAAGTACGTTTCATGTTTCTGTTCCCCAAAGAATTTTGTTTGCTCCTGCTCTTAAGACGTCCCGGACGGGCCGACTTGCACACCTGTAAAAACGATTCCTGAAATTGCCCGAGTTAATTCTCGCATGACCGGCGAGCGCCAGACAGTGGCTCGAGCCACTGGGCTCATCGTTCTGTCGTCGTTCGCATTCGGATCGTTGTCGACGCTCACGGTTCTCACAGCACGAAGCGGAATGCCTCTGCTGCCAGCGATGTTCTGGCGTTACTTCATAGCCTGTATCCTGCTTCTGACCGTTCTTCGGAAGCGGATCACACGCATCGATCGCAATCATGCTGTCAGGCTCGTCCTAGTCGGCGGTCTTGGCCAGGCTCTCATCACGTATCTGTCTCTGCGCGCGCTCGACTTTCTGCCTGTCGGTCCACTTGCCTTTCTTTTTTACACATATCCGGCGTGGGTCGCACTGCACTCGGCAATGACAGGGCGTGAGGAGCTCACGATCGCTCGCTTCATTGCACTCGCGATAGCGATGGCGGGGATTGCGGTAATGGTGGGCACTCCGGACGAACCGTTGAGCAGGCTGGGAATATTCATCGCACTCGGCACTGCATTTCTGTATTCACTTTATCTGCCTGCGCTCAACCAGGTGCAGCGCGGAATTAATCCAGCTCTCTCGAGTTTCTATTTGATATGCGGGGTTCTAGTCGCGTTCCTGATCGGAAATATCGGAGCGGGATCTTTACGCTTTCCAGTAACGACTGAATTGTGGGCGTACGTCATACTGTTGTCACTGTTCTCGACAGTCATCGCATTTATCTCGCTGATCGCCGGACTTCGTGTTCTTGGCCCGGTGCGCACTTCGATCATAGCAACGGTAGAACCGTTCTGCACAGCGCTGCTTGGCACAGTGTTCCTGCGTGAATCCCTTACCGTGTCAATTATTGGTGGAGGAGTGCTGATTGCTGCGGCGGTCGTGATTCTTCAGCTCACGGCTCCGCAACGAGTGAGCGCTGAAGCTTAGGCTGGTACTGTGCGCTGCCGGCGCTTTTCTACTTCGATGACGAGATTCTGGATATCACTGGGACTCACACCAGGAATTCGCGACGCCTGCGCGAGTGTGCGAGGCTGAACTGCAGACAGCTTCTGACGTGCTTCATATGAGAGCGAATTGAATTCGCTGTAGGCAAGATCATGAGCGAGTGCAAAGCCACCCATCGAGCGCATTCGTTCTGCCTGTGCCTTTTCTCGCGCAAAGTAGCCTGAGTATTTGAGAGCGAGCTCTGTGGAGAGCAGTGCCTCGCTCGAGAAATCGGCTCGCGCATGCGCGGCGGAGAACAGCTCCCGAAGACTCACGCCGTGACGACGCGTGAGCTCTGCGATTTTCATTGGGTGAGGAATGGCGGTTGATCCTGCCTGTGAGAGAATCAGATCAGCCTGCTCCGGAGAAATGCTTGTTCTCTCAGCGAGCTCAGTGATCTCTCGTTCCTCCTGCAATCGTTTATCGACGATGTCGCTTTCTCTCGAGTCGTAGAGATGGAGGCGTTTTCCGATCTCGCCAAGTCGCTGGATTGCATTGTCCTGGCGAACAGTGAGGCGAAACTCAGAGCGGGAGGTGAACAGTCTGTATGGTTCGTCCACACCGCATGTGACGAGATCGTCGATGAGTACGCCGATATATGATGTTTCACGGCCGAGTGTGATGGGATCTTTTTCGAGTGCGGCGCGTCCCGCGTTGACTCCTGCGACAACTCCCTGTCCCGCGGCTTCCTCGTAGCCAGTGGTTCCATTTATCTGGCCTGCGAAGAAAAGACCTGCGATCGATTTCACTTCGAGCGATGGTGCGAGCTGCGTCGGCGGATAGTAGTCGTATTCGATCGCGTATCCTGCGCGGTTCATGCGAACATTCTCGAGGCCGGGAATCGATCTCATGATCTCGATCTGAACTGGAGCGGGCAGCGACGTCGACAACCCGTTGACGTAAAGCTCTGTTGTGTCGTGACCTTCCGGCTCGAGAAAAAGCTGATGTCGTTCCGCGTCCGGGAAGCGAACGACTTTGTCTTCTACCGATGGACAGTATCGCGGCCCGCGCGCAGTGATCGCTCCGCCGTACATCGCGGAGGTGTTGATATTCTCCTGGATGATCTGCTTTCCGCGCTCATCGAGATGAGTGATCCAGCAGGGCATCTGTGGAGGGTGCCGTACACTGTCGCCGTTATTTCGCGGCGTGTCCCAGAAGTGCGACCAGGAATAGTCGAACTGCTCGATCTCGCTTTCCTGTCGCTGAAATTTTGAAAAGTCGACTGACCGTCCGTCGATTCGTGGAGGCGTCCCTGTCTTGAAGCGGGCAACCGTGAGCCCGGCACTCTCGAGCTGCTCCGCAAGATGAGTAGCTGACGACTCACCGGCCCTGCCGCCCGACATGTTTGTCGTTGTTCCTATATGAATGCGGCCGCGCAGGAACGTTCCTGTCGTGATGACAACGCACCGACTCGTAAACCGACGGCCTTCGAGTGTTTCGATTCCCTCGACGCGAGCATCATTCTCCGTCACGAGGAGACGAGCGACAGTTCCCTGTATTGTCTGGATTTTCTCGTGTTCCTCGACGAGAGATCGCACCGCGCGGCGGTACAGTCCGCGGTCGCACTGAGCGCGAGGGGCCCAGACCGCGGGGCCTTTGCTCCGGTTCAGCATTCGGAACTGGAGTGATGCGAGATCTGTTGCGCGCCCCATAATCCCGCCGAGTGCGTCGACTTCGCGAACGACTGTGCCTTTCGCGACGCCTCCAATTGCCGGATTGCACGACATCTGCCCGATTGTCTCAAGCGAGCTGGTGACGAGTGCGACACTAGCGCCGGTACGCGCAGCAGCAACTGCCGCCTCGGTGCCGGCGTGACCGGCTCCGACGACAATTACATCAAAGTGTGCTTCTGCGGACTGCGGGCGATTCCCGTGGGACATACATTGAACCTAACAATGCTCGAGGCTGAACTTGAGCGTTGCATGGAGAAAACCAGATGCCTCTGTCAGTCTTGTCCGGTCTTCCAACGATCTTCATACGAAAGGACGCATTCGAGCGCGTTCAGCTTAGCCGCGCTGAAATAGATGCGGCATTCAATCTGACCGATGCCGAATTCCGGGTCGAGGGAAATCTCATAGCAATAGGTCCACTACCGTCGGATGAAATGATCGGCGCAGTGATCGAATACTTCGAGAACAAAGGCATTATCTACTACGACGACATCTTCGAGCTGAGCGGCAACTGGCCCGAGTGGCTTGGGCTGTTTGCGATGTCGCGATAGTGCCCTTCTAAAGTCGCTGCTCCACTACTGACCAGAGCTCTACGCGCGCAACATCGTCCTCGACGACATCGATCACCACTTCTGTTCCTGCAGTGATCTCCGAATCATTGACTGAACGCGCTGTCATCACGTGTCGCTGGCCCCAGGCATTCCATGTGATTTCCCCGTCTATGCCCGGTAGAATCGTCCGGGACACTGTGGCAACCTGGCCGTTGATGTCGTCATCGTCATGTGGTGGCGCAGGAGAGCGAAGGGCCCACTTAGCCATCAATACAGTCATTCCTGCAAACGCCGCGGCGCCGATAATCAGTGAAACAACGAGAATGACAGGTGAAGAGAACGACGATCGCGTCGAAAAGAGATAGCCGCTGGCTCCCGCACCAGCAAGAAATGCTGCGACTGTAGGTGGATTGATTGCCGCTGATGGTTTCGTCGACCGGCGACGCTTCCATCGCTCGACACCGTGCAGCATGACCTGCACGGCGAGAGCGAGTCCAATGAGAAACGCGATGAGATAGATGAATCGTTGCAAAGTCAGTTACGCACCGAGATACCGTCGGAACCATGCGATCGTCGCCGGCCACGCCTGCTGTGCAGCCGTGAGATTTGCGCCTGCCTGCCCGCCCTGCTGGCGAAGGAAGCCGTGACCTGCGCCTTCGTAGATGTGCTTCTCGTAGGTTTTTCCAAGTGCCTTCATGGTTGAATCTGCTGCAGGAATGGTCGCGTTGACGCGTGCATCGTTCCCGCCGTAAAGCCCAAGAACCGGGGCTTTCACTGACGTGAGGCCCTCACTCGCAGGAGAAGTTCCATAGAAAACCACCGAAGCGCCAAGGGCAGGCGATCGAACGGCATGTTCGAATGAAACTCCCCCGCCCCAGCAGAATCCGACGATCCCGTATTTTTTCACAGCCGACGGGAGATTCATCGCATAGTTCGCAGCAGCGAGCAGCTGGCGCTGAACATCGTCCTGGTTGAGAGTGCGAATCGCCGCAGTTGCCTGCTCTGCTGGGACGCTGTCAGTCGGATTTGGAAGATTCTTCGATGTGAGAAGATCGGGGGCGATCGCAATGAAGCCATCGGCTGCGAGCTGATCTGCGACTGATCTTATCCATGGCGAGAGTCCGTAGATCTCGTGCACTACGACGACAACCGGTGCCTTTGTCTTTCGCTCCGGATAGACAACGAACGCCCGCACGCTGTCCGATCCCGCGGAAACCATCACCCACTCACTATGCCTAGGCGACGCACTCAGGCGAGCTCTCGCACTGGCCGCGTCTGCTGGAAGCGTGGTCGACTGGGGCACCGATACTGAGATGGAAGGTGCGACTGAATCATGATCTGCGTGATCTGCCGTGTTGCTTCGCGTCGTCGTACACGCGACAGATGCAAGGGCAAGAACGGCAAAATGCCGGATGAGCTTGTCATTCATCTGAAATCTCCGTGGGGGTCGATCTGCTGCTGCTCAGCGCGAGCTCTGTTGCAAGAAACTCACTCACGCGATGCTCCAGATAATAAACGGGAGAGAATGGTGTGTGTCCGCCAACGAAGCCTACGTGGCCGCCGTGAGGGGTGAACTCGAGCTCCAGATTCGGATTGTGTCTGGCCTTTTCTCTGACGTCATCGAGGACCTCGGGAGGCAGAAAAGGATCGTCGATCGCACTTAATAGTAACGTCTTGATACTAATTGTCCCGAGCCAGTTCAGCGAGCTGGACTTCCGATAGTAGTCGAGCGCTCCCTCGAAGCCATGGACCGGAGCCGTGAAGTTTTCATCGAAGTCGAACATGCTTCGTGCGCCGGAAAAGTGCTCCTGGTCGAATAGATCGGGGAATTGCTCGAGCTTCGCAAACGCCTTTGCTCTCAGCGATCTTAGAAAATTCCACTCGTAGACTCGCGCGAATCCCTGATTGATGAAGTTCGACGATCTCGCGAGATCGTAAGGGACGGACACAGCGGTGGCTGCCTTTATCCTGGATGAGATTCTCGATCCCTGCTCTCCCAGATATTTGAGGAGAACGTTTCCGCCAAGCGACACGCCGGTGAGAACGAACGGGCTTACAGGAAATGACCGAAAGAGATGATCGAGCACGAAGGCCAGGTCAGTAGTTTCGCCCGAATGGTAGGACCGGCGCGCGAGATTCAGCTCATCGCCACATGATCGAAAAACAAGAACCGCAGCACGCCACCCCCGTTTCCGCGCCTCTCCCAGCAGGCCCTGTATATAATGAGAGCGAACAGAGCCCTCGAGGCCATGAAGCAGAACAAGAACCGGAGCCCCATCAGGAGCATCGATATGATGCACTATGATGAAATCGTCATCAGGCGTCTTGAGCCGCTCGACTCGTGTATCCTTTATTTTCTGCTTCCGAAAAAATTTCCCCCACATGGTCTGCGTATGAGGACCGGGGAGCCACCACGCTGGAGAAAAGGATCGCTTCATGGAAGTTCAGATCTTCGGAATCAGGAAAAGTGCTGACACGCGCAAGGCCCTGCGCTTCTTTTCCGAGCGAAGAGTAAAGACACACTTTGTCGACCTGAATGAGAGAGCAGCATCACTTGGCGAGCTGAGACGGTTCGCACAGAAGTTCGGTGTTGGATCACTCATCGATTCAGAATCGCCGAGATTTCGCGATCTTGGGTTGAGGCACGCACGAATGTCCGATGATAGCTGGCTCACCAGGCTCACAGAAGAACCTCTCATCCTGAGAGTTCCTCTCGTGAGGAATGGCAACCAGCTCACCATCGGGCTCGATGAAACAACATGGAAATCATGGACCACAAAATGACTTTCGGAACATTCTTCCTGCCGGGACCGACTGAAGTAAGGGACGAAGTGCTGCAGGCAATGACAAAGCCGATGATCCCGCACCGCAGCGCTGACTTCGAAGAGTTGTTCGCGCGGCTGCAGGACGGACTCAAGTCGGTCTTTCTCACCGAGCGTCCGGTATTCATAGCCGCATCGTCTGGAACCGGAATGATGGAAGCAGGGATTAGAGCGCTGCCCGCAGGTCCGGTTCTCTCGCTCGTGAACGGTGCATTCTCGGAGCGTTTTGCCCATATCGCTGAGATGTGCGGCCGTGAGGTCGATCGTTATGAAGAGCCGTGGGGATCGGTTCACTCACTCGATCGACTCGACGAGATGCTCGCCTCGAAGAAATACATGGCGATCACCGTCTGTCACTCGGAAACGTCTACTGGAGCACTGAATGACATTCGCGCGATTTCAGATCTCGCTCATTCAAAAGGAGTGCTCTGCCTTATCGACAGCGTGAGCGGCGCTGCCGGTGCTGAAATCAGGTTCGATGAGTGGAAGCTCGATTATCTACTCACGGGATCGCAGAAATCTTTTGCACTCCCGCCCGGTCTCGCATTTGGTGTTGCGTCACAGCACATGGTCGAGCTCGCGAAAACCGCCCAGGGACGCGGTGTGTATTTCGACATCGCCGAGATGGATCGATTTGCTGCCGAGAATCAGGTGCCGGCAACTCCGGCGTTTTCATTGATGTACGGACTCGAGGTGCAGCTCGAGGCGATGAAGAAAGAAGGAATCGAGAATCGCTGGAAGCGCCATCGTGAAATGCTCGCGGCGACGAGCGCGTGGGTAAAAGAAAGTGCGCAGCGCACGGGCGTTAAGTGGGCAAATATCGTTGAACCCGAATACCGGTCGCCTACAGTGTCGACTATCAGGCTCCCCGACCATATCGCTGCAAAGACTTTCGTCGAACGAGTAAAAAATCACGGAGTGCGAGTCGCGACAGGTTATGGCAAGCTGGCGGGAACGACGTTCCGCATCGGGCACATGGGCGATCATACTGTAGAAACACTGCAGAATTGTTTTGCAGCCTGTGAAGAGGCCGTCAGCGATTGACCCAGATTTCAGTTTCAGGTGCGACAGTACAGTTCGGCGCGACGACACTTTTCAGGGACGTAACATTCACGGCGGCGAGGGGCGACCGCTGGGGAATCATCGGGCGCAACGGAACGGGCAAGACGACGCTCTTCCGGCTGATTACCGGAGAGCAGGAGCCGACTTCAGGATCTGTTGCGCGCCAGCCCGGGCTCAAGGTCTCACTTCTGGAGCAGCACCGTGATTTTGGAAAGGCTGCCACGATCTGGGAGGCAGCGGCGGGACAATTTGCCGATCTGCTCGCACTGGAGCAGTCGCTCGCTGAGCAGGCAGTGCAGATCGGAGAGCTCGGTGAAAAATCGACTCCGGCCATGCTTGCCCGTTACGACCGGGATCTGGAGCGATTCGATCGTGAAGGCGGATACACCTTCGCGCCTCGTGTCGACGCTGTTCTTCACGGATTGGGATTCGATCCGGCTGAAGCAAGGACGCGTCACCTCACGCAGCTGAGTGGAGGTGAGCGAGGCCGACTTGGTCTCGCCCGTCAGCTTGTAAGCCCGGCTGACGTGCTTCTTCTCGACGAACCGACGAACCATCTCGATCTCGATACCACCTGGTGGCTCGAAGAGTATCTGCAAAACACTGAGAAGACGATTCTCCTCATCAGTCACGATCGCGCGTTTCTCGCAAACGTCGTAGACCATGTTCTGCATTTCGAAGGAGACACGACATTTGCCTATACCGGCGGATACGAAGCATTTATCGAGCAGCGCGAGCAGCAGCGACTGACGCAGCAGCGCGCATTCGATAAGCAGCAAAGATTCATCGCCGCACAGGAAGACTATGTGCGCCGCAACATCGCAGGACAGAACTCAAAACAGGCAAAGGGTCGGAGAAAGCGGCTCGAGCGTCTGCCCCGGCTGAGCGCTCCGATTGGTGGCGCTGACGGATCGATGGCACTCCGCCTCGATGTCGGAGAACGCGGTGGAGATCAGGTAATCATTGCGGACCACGCGACGATTTCCGTTGGCGACCGCATTCTCATCGAGGATTTCAGTGCGATCCTCAAGCGCGGCGAGACCGTCGGCCTCATTGGACCGAACGGCGCCGGCAAATCCACGCTTATCCGTGCCCTCCTCGGCGAACACGAGACAATGAGTGGCGAGCTGAAGCTCGGCGGATCAATCACGGCTGCGTACTATCGCCAGGATCTGAGCCAGGTTCCGATGAATAAGTCGATGTACGATGTCATCGCGGATCTGAGAACGCTGTGGGAAAGACGGCAGGTGCAGAGTCATCTCGCCCGATTCGGCTTTTCCGGAGACGAGGTGCAGCGCACCGCATCAACTCTTTCAGGAGGAGAGCGGGCGCGTCTCGCACTGGCGATGATCGTGCTCTCTCGCGCGAATCTCCTGATACTCGACGAGCCGACGAATCACCTCGATGTCGAATCGATCGAATCACTCGAAGATGCGCTGCAGGAATACGACGGATCGATACTGCTCGTGAGTCACGATCGTGAGCTTCTCAAGGTGCTCGTCAATCGCGTGTGGGTTCTGCATGATCGCCACATCACTGACTTCGGTGGCGGCTTCGCCGAGTGGGAAGTTGCGAGTGAAGAGCGGGAGCATGCAGCGCAAGTCGCTGCTGCGGAAGAAGAAGCACTTCGCAGGGTGCACGAGAAGCAGAAGACCAAGCGACGCGAAGACGACAAGTCAAAGCAGCGCGACGCTGCGCGGAATGCGCGTGAGCAGGCAGACAACGCGGAGCGACGCGTGTCGGAGCTCGAGACGAAGATCAGCGAGCTGACTGCGGAGCTCGCTAATCCCGAGCTCTATACATCAGATAACGGAAAGAAGAAGGCTCTGAAAGCAGGAGCGGAGCTCGATCGTCTGAAAAAAGAGCTCGATGGTGCAATCGAGTTCTGGACCAAGGCAACTGAAACGGCTGAAGCGGCCGCCCAGAGGCGCTAGAACTCTCCGATAAAACCAATCTCGGGCTCGAGGCGCACATGGAATTTTTCCTCGACGGCATCCTGAGCGATTGTAATCAGCTCACGTACATCGCGTGCGGTCGCGTTGCCGAGGTTGACCATGATGTTCGCGTGTATGTGTGAGATCTGGGCGCCACCATGCCGGAAACCCTTGAGTCCGCATTGATCGATGAGACGGCCGGCTCCCATTCCTTCGATTTTCTTGAATATCGAGCCGGCACTGGGATGAATCTGGAGCCACGGGTGTCTCGCGCCGCGCCAGCTCAGGTTTTCCTGCATGATCTTGTGCATGCGAGCTGTATCGCCGCGCTCGAGCTGAAAGGTCACGGCAAGTGCGACGTCGCGACGATGGTGGAGAATGCTCGTATCGTATCCGAACTGCATGTAATCGGCGCCCACTGTCCTGCGCTCACCTTCTTCTGTAAGGAGCTCCGCCGACTTGAATACGTCGGCAATGAACATGGTGCGCTTGCGCTCAGGCTCGGGCTCGAGGAAATGCAGGTTCTGCCATACAGCGCCGCCCACGGTGCTTGGAATTCCGACGTAATGCTCGAGTCCAGACCATCCACGTTCAACGGCTTCGAGAATCAGGTCGCCAAATACAGCACCACTTTCAACCCAGAGCTCACCTGAATCGGAGAACTTGAAATGATTCGCATGGCTGCGAATCACGAGTCCCCGAAACCCCTTGTCGCCGACAAGAATGTTTGCGCCGAGTCCGAGGACGAAGTAAGGAACTTGTAATTCTCGCGCTGCAAGCACGGCGGTTGCGAGATCATCCGCAGTATTAGTGGTATAAAAGAGATCTGCAGGACCACCGATACGGAAAGTGGTGTATTGAGCCAGTGGCACATTGCGGCTGAGCTGTGACTGGTTCAACCGGGCGGCTAACTTTTCGTGCTTGTCAATCATCGAGGCTTGTGTTGAACGGAATGTCTCAAAGAAATAGAACCAGGGCCTGGCTCGCTACTCTGCTCGTGTTCGTGAGCATGGCTGCGCCGTCGGTGCTGCATGCGCAGCGTGCGGAGCTCGAAAAAATCATCAAGAGAAAAGTTCTCGCAAACGGCCTCGAGGTAATCGTAGTCGAGAATCACGGCGTGCCGCTCGCAACAATAGAAGTGGATGTGAAAAATGGCGCGTTCACGCAGTCGCCTGAATTTGCAGGGCTCGCACACATGTACGAGCACATGTTCTTCCGGGCGAACGCAACGTATCCCGAATCAGAGGCATTTGTTGCGCGAGCAGGTGATCTCGGCGCCGTTTTCAATGGCACGACTCAGGAGGAGCGGGTCAACTATTACATCACTGTCCCGTCCGACAGCATGGTCGAAGGTGTACGCTTCCTGGCGGCCGCGCTGGTGGCTCCGCTGTTCAAGCAGGATGAGCTCGAGCGTGAACGTCAGGTAGTCATCGGTGAGTACGATCGCAATGAATCGAGCCCGTTCTTTCAGCTGAACCGCGAGATGGACAAGCTGCTCTATCCGGGAAATTTCAGCCGCAAGAACGTAATCGGTGACCGGCAGGTGATCCTTACAACGACGCCGGAAAAAATGAGGACGATTCAGCGTAAATATTACGTGCCGAATAACTCGGTAGTGATCGTCTCTGGCGATGTGAATCCGGATCAGGTCTTTGCGGCTGCGGAGCGCGAGCTCGGCAAATGGCAAAAAGGTGCCGATCCGTTTGTTGCCGATCCGATTCCGGCGATTCCTGCGCTGACGAAAAATGAAGGAGTCGTCGTCGAGGCTGATGTTGGTGCCGTGACGGTGTTCCTGCAGTGGCAGGGTCCAAGTGTCGGGAAAGATCCCAAATCGACGTATGCAGCAGATGTGTTCTCGGATGTGCTCAATGATCCGGGATCGAACTTCCAGCAGCGACTCGTGGACAGCGGGCTGTGGCAGAGCCTTGGCGTGAACTACTACACGCTCAATAACGTGGGCCCGATCACAATCAGCGGGCAGACATCGCCAGGAAACCTGCGAAAGGCTCTTGCTGCGCTCGAAGAGGAAATCGCGAAGTTCACGAGCGCGAATTACTTCGATCCTGCTGAGCTCGAAGCGGTGAAAGCACATCGCGCGGTAACGTCGGCCTTCGATCGCGAGCGTGCATCGGGATTTGCGCATACGCTTGGCTTCTGGTGGAGCGTCGCTGATCTCGAATACTACATGGGCTATGTCGACAACATGGCAAAGCAGACGACTGCCGATCTTCGCTCGTATGCAACGAAGTACATCATCGGCAAACCAAGAATCACCGGAGTTCTGATCGATCCTGCCTCGCGCAGACAGCTCGGACTCACAACAGCTGAGCTTTCAGCAAGAGGATCCGAGTAATGCTGCTCTCAATTGCTCTGGCGATTTCAACTGCGACGTCGAGCTTCGACGTTGGTGGACTCAAGGTCATACTGAGAGAGAGCGACGCGAACAACGTCGTTGCTGCGAATCTCTATCTGCTCGGTGGGACGAGACAGGTTACGCCTGCTAATGCGGGAATAGAGCCGCTGCTGCTCGAGGTATCCGAGCGCGGAACGCGGAATTATCCGAAGACAACGCTGCGGCGAAAGATGTCGCGGCTCGGCAGCGAGATTGCGACAGTCCCGTCCGACGACTGGACAATGTTCGGCATCAGGGCGACAACCGAGGTCTTCGACTCGACGTGGGCAATCTTTGCAGATCGTGTGATGAATCCCACGCTCGACCCTGAGGATGTCGCCCTCATCAAGAATCAGTTTCTTCTCGGGATCAATCAGCGTCGTGATGATCCTGAGTCTCTTGCGGAATTTCTTGCCGACAGCCTCGCCTTCTCGGGACACCCATACTCGATTCCGTTGATCGGAACCGAGGCATCGATGTCGGCGCTCGATGCAAAGGCGCTGCGCGATTATCAGCAATCGCAGATGGTCAAATCGCGAATGCTTCTCGTGGTAGTCGGTGACATCGATCGCGCGCATCTGGAGCGGCTCGTCAGTGCAACTCTCGCAAAGCTCCCGCAGGGGAACTACAAGTGGGCTCCGCCGGCGCGGCTGCCTGAAGGAAAGCCTGCGATAGTCGTTGAGTCGCGCTCACTGCCGACCAATTACATCGTCGGATATTTCAGTGGCCCACTCGCAAAAAGTGAGGATTATCAGGCGCTTCGCATCGCTACGTCGGTGCTCACGGGCCGGATGTTCTCGGAAATCAGAACTCGACAGAATCTGACATATGATGTTCAGTCACCATTTCTGGATCGTGCGGCGAGTGCCGGGGGGCTGACGGTATCGACGACAGCGCCGGACACCACTCTCAAGCTGATGGCAGCTGCGGTGAAAGAGCTGCAGGACGGACTTCTGGATCCAGACGGTCTTGCCAAGCTCGAGCAGCAGTTCCTGACGGAATATTTCCTCGACAACGAAACGAACGACGCACAAGCGGATTTTCTGGCGCGCCAGCAGCTCTACCGCGGCGATTACCGCCTGGCTGACAAGTTTGTCGAGGAGCTCGAGAGCGTAACGCCTGAACAGGTGCAGAGAGTTGCGCGGCGTTATATGAAGGGCGTCCGGTTCGCGTATGTCGGCGATCCTTCACGACTGAACAGAAGCCTCATCAGCCGGTTCTGAAAAAATCCGGCACGATTCCTGACGCACGAGTGGGCGCACGTTGATTTCCGGATGCTTTGTGAACAAATTCACAAGCATCTGCGGGAACGTTTTCCGCGGGAAATCTCAATCCAGCAGTAATCTTGTACGGCACTGGAGGCCACTAGGAAATGCGGTTTTACGGAATTGCGCTCGCAGCGAGCGCGGTTGTGCTCGGCGCGTGCGCCGGCGGTGACAAGGGAGCCGGAGACACCACGGCAGTTGCAGTCGACACTTCGGCGGCCACTACGACGCCAGCTCCCGCAACAGCGGCTCCGGCTGGTGGCGCAGCATCGATGGCTGCGGTCACGGGCACCACTCATGAAGTGAAGATGATCGGCGATGCGCAGGGATATCGCTTTGATCCTGCAAACATCACGGTGAAGGCCGGCGACGGCATCAAGTTCACGGTCGTCAACGGCGGCCCGCATAACGTTGCGTTCGATCCTGCGAGCATCCCGACTGACGTTCAGGGACAGCTCGATGCAAACATCTCCGAGAAGATGGGCCAGCTTGCGAGCGCTCTCAAGATGAACCCGGGCGAGTCGATCACCGTCTCGTTCGCGAACATCAAGCCCGGCAAGTACCCCTACCACTGCACGCCGCACCTTGCCCTCGGAATGAAGGGCGAGATCACGGTTCAGTAAGAGGTAATGCCGAAGAAAAAAGCGGGGGCATCATTCGATGCTCCCGCTTTTTTTGCGCGTAGCGCGCAGCCACGATGGGGACTTTGCTGCCAGTTCCTCGATTCACCGGTTCGTTTTCGGCAAGCCACCCACCGTTATTCGTCCACGCTCGATCGCAACGCAAGCAGGGAATATCTCGCCGGGATTGTTTTCTCGAACGGCAACGCGTTAATCGATGCAATAACACGCTGTAACGAGCTCGGAATTCACGCCTTCAGGATCACGAGCCAGTTCATGCCTCTCGCCACACACCCCGAAAGCGGCTATTCGCCCGCTGATCTTCCCGGTTGGAACAAGATCAGGTCGACACTCGCGAAGGCGGCACGCAAGGCGCGCGAATACGACGTAAGATTGAGCTTTCACCCCGACCAGTTCGTGGTCTTGAATTCCGAATCGGAGCGCGTGGTGGCCTCATCGGTTCAGGAGCTCGAGCATCAGGCCGGCGTAGCGCAATTGGTGGGAGCGCAGGCTCTCACCTTGCATGCTGGAGGAGCTGCTGGAGGCAAGGAAGCTGCACTCGACCGCCTCGAGCGGGGAGTCGACAGACTCAGTGCCGCAGCAAGAGGGCTGCTGGCCCTGGAGAATGACGACAGGTCTTTTTCACCCTTGGACCTCCTCCCCTTCTGCGAGCGCATGGGTATACCATTCATCTACGATATTCATCATCATCGTTGCAAACCTGATGGACTGTCTGTGGCAGAGGTGACAAGCCGCGCAATGGAAACGTGGGGTACGCGTGAGCCATGGATGCACATCTCGTCACCGAAGACAGGCTGGGGATCAGCTAATCCGAGAATGCATGCTGATTTCATCAATCCGGCAGACGTTCCGGACGAATGGCTCGGGAAAGCGATGACGATCGACGTTGAGGCAAAGGAAAAAGAACGCGCAGTGCTGGCAATCACTCACGCAATGCAGGACCGATGGCAACTCTGAGAAGTCCATTCGGCGGAGCCACATACCTGTGGACCTCATCGCGATCACGCAATGCATCGCGACGGTTTGCAGTAATGGGGATTGTCGGTGGACTCATGTTCATTGCGTCGCTCATTGCATTCGTCCTGGTGCCCGGGCAGGCGACACGCGCTGCAATTCGCGTCTCTTCGACTCTCGAAGAGCGGCCTGATTCGAACAGGACCGTCGCGATTCGCAATCGCGCAGCGCTGCAAATCGCGCAGGCAGATTCGATACTTCGCATTGCACGGCAGCCGGTCGTCCCAGTCGCGCCTGCAGTGCCAGTCGTAGATACGTTTCCGCCGGAAGCAGTTGCACGACGGCAGATACTTGCCGAGGAAGTGGCAACTTTAAATCGACTGATCGACAGAGCCGATAACGCTCCCCTTCCCGTTTCGTATCGCGCTCTGGCAACCGCGCCATCGCTTGCTTCTGATCCTGTAGTTCGCGCACTTCTCGATTCACTCGCGGATATCGAGCGTGAGCGGGACGCGTTTGGGACAGTCGGCGGTGTGGATCCGGTTTATGTAGCGCTCACATCACGCGCAACTGCGGTTGGCCGGTCCATTCAGGCGATCGCCGAATCGAAGCGTGTACAGGCGAGACAGGAGCTGGCGACGCTTCGACCTGCTGCTCCACCGCCACCGCCAAGACCGCGCGTCGACACCGCGCGCTACATCGCACAGCGCGAAGCAGGTGTGCGCACTTATGCAGAAGCCCTCGCGACGCTTGCGCAGATGCGAGCGATCAACCAGCGGATTGACAAGGAGACAGAGCGGGCACGCGATCTGGCAAATGTCGGAGCGCCACCGCTGGCAATGCTCGCTGCTGCGCTGGTTCTCGCGATGACAGTCGGGTTCGGGGCGTCTCTTCTCCTCGAGCTCAAGAGCCCAACCGTCGCGGATGCGCGAGAAGCCGAACAGGTGACAGGTGTACGTGTTCTCAGCGTGATCGAGCCCGCGGAGATACTTCCAGAGAGAAGCCGCCGGCAGGCTGACGTCTCAGTGCCACCGTTGATCGACGTGATGTCAGAGAGCTATCGGAGGCTTTATCTCCATCTCGCTGCGACGGAAGCGAACGTCCCGATTGTCACCGTTGCAGGCGATGATTCGGCAATCGTTGCAACCGTTGCAGCGAATATCGCGGCCGCTGCGGCGTACGAAGCGCGCAGTACGCTGCTCGTCGATGTAGATCCCGCAACATCGACAATTGCGAGTATTTTCAAGATTCCATCGCAGCCGGGGTTGTCGGGAATCATATCTGGTGCTTCAGACTGGCCTTCATCGATTGTATCGACAGCTGTTGGACGAGACCGGATGCTCGATGTGCTGCCAAGCGGTGCAAAACATGGCGGCATTCAGGATGTAGCGGCAGCGCAGCGCATTCGCGGTGATTTTGCGCGCATGGAGCGACGCTATGATCTCATCGTCATCGCTGCTCCGACAGCATACGTGCAACATGGGCGCGCCAGCATCATCCCCGGACCTGATGTAGTATTGTGTGCGAGAGTAGCGCACACGAGAATTGCGCGGCTCAAGGAAGAAGTCGAAGGACTTCGATCACTGGATCTCAGAATTCACGGACTCGTTCTCTGGAACGACGACATGCCCGTGATCGAAGCAAACGATGAGCGCGGCGAATCGAGCCAGAGACGGGGCACTGGCTCGCTCAATCTCGCGGGAGTCCGCTGAAAATCAGGAATGGCTGAGACAACAATCGATCTGCGCGGTCTCCCAGCGACGGAGGCTTACGCTGAGCTCCTGGGTCAGACTGAAGCCGTGCTGGAAGGAATCGACGACGACGTCGCGGCAATGGCGACAATCAGCGCACTCATATACAACGGGTTCGGACATTTATGGGCTGGCTTTTATCGGGTCGTGAAACCGAACGAGCTCCTTCGTGTCGGCCCCTATCAAGGCACACTCGGCTGCATGGAGATTCAGTTTGGCAGAGGTGTCTGCGGAACTGCGGCCAGTGAGCGTCGCACCGTGATCGTGGAAGACGTCAACGAATTCCCGGGTCACATCGCCTGTGATGCACGATCGCGCTCCGAGATTGTCGTTCCGGTTTTCAATGCAGCAAATGATTTGATCGCTGTTCTCGATATCGATTCCGAGACGCCTGGTTCCTTCGACGAAGAAGATCGCGAGGGACTCGAGCGCGTAGTCGCATGGTTCGCGAAAAAGAGATGATGACGCGGGGATACTCTGACGCGATTAACCATGCATTCGCGTTCGCAGCAAAACATCACGACCGCCAGGTGAGAAAAGGAACGCGCGCCCCCTATCTCACGCAGCCGGCAAATGTAGCAGTCATTCTCGCTCGCTATGATCGAGAAGAGAGTGAGGTTGTTGCCGGTATTCTTCACGATGTAGTTCAGGACTGGGTGCGCGAAGGCTACACCCGTGACATGCTCGATCAGAGAATCGGCGAGAAGTTCGGTGCCGAAGAGCTCGCAATGGTGCTCACAATCACTCAACGAAAGGTCGACGATGACGGTATCGAGATGTCGCTCGAGGAGCGGCGCGAAGATATTCTCGGCCGACTGGATGATGCAACGGAGTCGGCACTATGGGTGTTCGCCGCCGACAAAGTGCATACTGCGAATTCCCTTCTCTCCGACCTGAGACGAACTGTGGATCGCAACGTAGTGTGGTCACGCACGAGCGGCGGACGCAGCGCAACCGTGAAATGGTATCGCGACATCTGCGATCGCCTTTCAGGGGCTGGATTCAACGCTTCGATAATGGACGAGCTGCGCGGTGCAGTTGACGCGCTCGAGGGGCTGGACTAAACCGTTACCGTTTCCTGCTGTACCGCGTACGTGCGCTCGACATAATCCTCGAGAATCTGCAGGAATTCAGGCACGATGTTGTCGCCTTTGAGTGTGATCATGAGCTTTCCGTCGACGTAGACCGGCGCTTTTGGCTCTTCGAAGGTTCCCGGCAGCGAGATGCCGATGTTCGCATGCTTCGATTCACCAGGACCATTAACGACGCAGCCCATTACGGCGACCTTGAGATCACTCACGCCGGGATATCGTGTGCGCCAGACAGGCATCTGCTCGCGCAGATATGTCTGAATGTCTTCAGCCATGTGCTGGAAGAACGTCGACGTAGTTCTTCCACATCCAGGACAAGCTGTGACCTGGGGATTGAAGCGCCGCAGGTCAAGAGACTGGAGAATCTGCTGCGCGACAAGCACTTCCTCCGTGCGATCGCCGTTTGGCTTTGGCGTGAGAGAAACACGAATCGTGTCGCCAATGCCCTCTGACAATAGAATCGAAAGCGCAGCAGTGCTCGCAATGATTCCCTTACTTCCCATCCCTGCTTCGGTGAGACCGAGATGCAGCGGATAATCGCAGCGTGATGCAAGGCGACGATAAACCTCGACGAGATCCTGCACGCCTGAGACTTTCGCCGAGATGATGATTGCGTTGTGAGGAACGCCGCATTCCTCGGCGAGCTCTGCGGAGCGAAGCGCACTCTCGAGCATTGCCTCGATGTAAACTTCCTTCGCGCTGATCGGATCAGGCCGGCTCGCATTTTCGTTCATCATGCGAGTGAGAAGGTCCTGATCGAGTGATCCCCAGTTCACACCGATTCGAACAGTCTTTCCATTCTCCGCCGCGATACGCGCGATAATGCTGAAGTTCTCGTCGCGCCGCTTGCTGCCGACGTTGCCGGGATTGATGCGATACTTGGCGAGAACGCGCGCAGTATCGGGATAATTCGCGAGAAGGAGATGTCCGTTGTAGTGGAAGTCTCCAACGAGCGGCACCTGCACGCCCATCGACGACAGGCGCTCAGCGATCTCGGGAACGGCGCGAGCAGCTTCGTCGTTATTGACCGTGATGCGGACGATCTGCGATCCCGCCTCGGCGAGTGCCGCAACCTGCGCGGCCGTCGCTTGAGCGTCGGCCGTGTCCGTGTTGGTCATGGACTGCACGACGATCGGGTGTGCCGAGCCTACCGGCACTCCACCGACTGACGCGGAGACTGTTTTTCTGCGTGGTCTGAAAGTCACTTCGTTATCTTTGGCTTCGAGATAAAGCTAATTCTCCAGCGAAACCCCGCCTATTGGAGCGTTTGCGATGGCTGATGCTGATACCCCTGTAGCGACAAACCCTTCCTGGAGGCGCCGTCACTGGAAGCTGATCACGCTCCTGCTCGTGATTCTGGTACCCATTCTCCTTTTTGCGGGTTGGGCCGGACTCACTCTGAATTATGCGTATTCAAAAGGTGACCGCGCTGGATACGCTCAGAAGATTTCACAGCGGGGATGGATCTGCAAAACGTGGGAAGGCGAGCTTGCAATGGCGAATCTGCCGGGCGCGATGCCTGAGATTTTCAAATTCAGCGTTCGCAATGACTCGATCGCTCACCTGATCGAGAAGAACCTCGGCAAACGTGTCTCGCTGACTTACGAGGAACACCGCGGTGTGCCGACGCGGTGCTTCGGGGAAACCCAGTATTATATCACAAATGTTCGTATCGTTGAAAATTGAACAATTTTCTATTGACCGTATTTCCAGACGATTGTATGCTTTCGGCCGAGTAACCCGGCCTTGGGAGCCCTGTCAGGGATCCTCGAGTGCTTCATCCGGCGAAGCCCACAGTGGGCGTAGCCACAGTGCCCCGGATCGGTTGGTCCGATTCGGGATTTTTTACCAGGAGCAGGAATGCGTACGACCGGCAAGGTAAAGTGGTTCAACGATGCGAAGGGCTTTGGCTTCATCACCCCTGACAACGGACAGAAGGACTGCTTCGTGCACTACAGCGCGATCTCCGGAAACGGATTCAAGTCTCTCGCCGAAGGTGATACGGTGGAGTTCGATATCGTCGAAGGACAGAAAGGTCCAGCGGCTGAGAACGTCACGAAGAGCAGCTGAGGCGCGGGTTGCACAAGACAATTGAATGACTGAAGGGGTGCCGAGAGGCACCCCTTCATGCTTTCGGGAGATCTCGAGGCGGGCGTCCACGCCGCGGGATTGGTGCAACTTCCACCGCCTCGGCGAGCCGCTGGTTCAAATGACCCCGCAGGATATCGAGGTCAACCGCCAACGTGATTCCCTGCTCTACCTGTACTGTCGCGTGTTCTGAGCGATGTATCGAGCTTGCCAGGACAATGGCTTTACCCATCGGTATGGACAGGGCGCGCGAGAGCCTGAGTGCCAGCTCGATCAGTAACAAGGCTTCGGCGGTGAGTCTCCTTGCGACGCCCTGCCGGGATTGGGAGACACCGTCCACTCGGTAGTGCGAGAGAACATTGTCGACCCATTTCTCGGGCATCTTCAGGGTTACCGCAGCCGTGGCGACGGTGTAGGCACGCACAAAATTATCCTAACACGAAAGGATATTAATATAGACAACGAGCGTTCCTGCAAGGTGCAACAATTGCCACGACCCCGTGGTACTTACTGAGAATCACGAGCATGCAGTAACAGCTCACTACCAGCACCTAAGCAGGAGCAAGGCATGATCAAAAGAATTACAGCAGCCGCAATCATCTCAGCTGCACTCCTTTCGCCGACGATCGCATCGGCTCAATCTTCAAAACCAATCAGCCTGGGCATCTCAGCCGGCGCCGCCATTCCCGTTGGCGACTTCGGAGACGACTATACCACCGGCTATAACGGAACACTCTCGCTCATTATGAAATCGTACGGAAGCCCGATCGGACTTCGCATCGACGGGATGTACAACAAGATGAGCGTAAAGGATGATCGAACCATCGCAGTGCCAGGATTCGGCGTCGTTGACGCCGCAGTTATATCAGGCGCAAACGCGAACATTGTCTACAATCTTCCGGGCACAGGCATGACACCCTACCTGATCGGAGGCGCCGGGATCTACAATCTCAAGCTCGATGTCGATGATGCAGATTCGCCGGACAGCCAGAACAAATTCGGCGTAAACGGTGGAATTGGTGCGGCATTCCCGCTGAGCGGCTTCAACGCTTTCATCGAGGCGCGCTACCACCACATCTTTACCAAGGACGGATTTGATCGCAGCCGTCCTACCCAGTTCGTTCCGGTGACGTTCGGAATCAGCCTCTAAGCGGCGATAATAAAAACCGGGCGGAAAATCTCCGCCCGGTTTCTTTATTATTGACTGAGTTAGATAACGATCAAACTAGTTCCAGCTTGAGCTCGTTTCCGCGTGGCGTATCCCGCGCTGGACGAATCGCTGCCTCTGCCGCGGCAATCTGCGCCCGGACAGCCTCAGGCCCCGTTCCACCGGGTACTCCCCGGCGAGCAACCGATTGAACAGGATCGAGCCAGTCCATGACATCGTTGCCGAACAATGCGTTCGTCGCAGCGAAGCTCGACAAAGGAAGCTCGGTGAGCTCGCAATCTTTTAATTCCGCCTCGCGAATCAATGTGCCGACGGCCTCATGCGCCTCGCGAAAAGTCGATCCTTTTCCAACGAGATAATCCGCGAGATCAGTCGCCATCATCGTGGTCGACAGCGCCGCTTTCATCCGCGCACGATCAAAAGTGATTTCGCCAAGAGCGCCGGTCACAGCAGGAAGCACAAGCATGATCAGATCGACGGCACCGAACAGAGCCCGCTTGTCGTCCTGCAAATCCTTGTTATAGCCACTCGGCAAACCTTTAAGGGTTGCGAGGAGGGCAGTGAGCTCGCCGAGTGTGCGTGCTCCTGAAGCGCGTGCAAGCTCGAGCGCATCGGGATTTCGCTTCTGCGGCATCATGCTCGATCCCGTCGTAAATGCTTCGCCGAATTTCACGAAGCCGAACTCGCTGGATCCATAAAGGATGAGGTCTTCTGCAAGACGTGACAGATGCGCGCCGATGAGGGCAACGGTGAAAAGAAGCTCCGCGATGAAATCGCGATCGCCAACAGCATCGATGCTGTTGGGCGAAAGGGCAGAGAAGCCAAGACTTCCCTGCAGAAGAACGCGAGATATCGGATACGCGGAACCTGCGATTGCACCGGACCCAAGTGGAAGCACAGCCGCAGACTTTCCAGCAGCCTGAAGACGATTGCGATCACGTTCGAGCGGCCAGAAATGCGAGAGCATCCAGTGTGCAGCGCTGACCGGCTGCGCCCGCTGCAAGTGTGTGTATGCAGGGATCAGGTCGGTTTCGACGGTAATCGCCTGGTCGATCATCACCTGCTGCAGCGCTCGAACGGCATTATCGAGATCCAGGACAGCATCCATCGTCCAGAGACGCGTTGCAGTAGAGACCTGATCGTTGCGGCTGCGTCCCGTATGAAGCTTCGACGCAACGTCTCCGATTTCTTCATGAAGCATGCGGTCGATCATCGTATGCACGTCTTCATCCGACGGCTCGGGTGAAGCGCCATCGGTGAAGCGCGCTGCGACTTTAGTCAGGCCCGCTTCTATCTCGCGGCTTTCCTCGAGCGTGAGCACACCAGCGCCCCACAATGCCATCGCCCACGCTTTCGAAAGACGAATGTCATGCGGCCACAAACGAAAGTCAGTGGTTATGGAGCGATTGAGCGCCTCGAGTGAAGCAGCCGTGGGGACAGAGAATCTTCCGCCCCACAGCTTGTGAGACTTTCCACTTGCGCTCACCCTGCTCAATCCTGCCATGACGCCGCGAGGACCGGCGCTTCTTCAGTCGGAGAAACAGGAGCCACTGCCTTTGCGGCGAGCTCGCGATCACGAACTGCGCGAACGCGATCGGGAAGGGAATAGAGTCGGATGAATCCAGCAGCATCGCTCTGCTGATAGACGTCGTCTTCGCCGAAAGTAACGAACCGCTCATCGTACAATGCGTACTCGCTTGCGCGACTTACAACCGTAACCGTTCCCTTGTAGAGGCGAAGAGTTACACCACCCGTGACACGCTCCTGCGTGACATTGACGAACGCGTCATATGCCTCGCGCTCAGTAGTCCACCAGCGTCCCTCATAGACGAGGTCGGCATAGCGAGGCGCGATGAGATCTTTCGCTCCGAGAGTGCGGCGATCGAGAATGAGCTGCTCGAGCTCGCTGTGGGCAGTGTAAAGCAGCGTTCCGCCTGGTGTCTCGTACACACCGCGCGACTTCATTCCAACGAGACGATCCTCGACGAGATCGATCCTGCCAACACCATGCTTTCCTGCGATCTGATTCAGAGTCGTGAGAATCGCAACAGGGTCGAGGAACACGCCGTTCACGGCGACCGGAGTGCCCTGGTTGAATCCGATGGACACTTCCTCGGGCTGATCAGGAGCAAGCTCAGGCGACGTCGTCAGCATGAACAGGTCTGCCGGCGGTCCCTGTGCAGGATCCTCGAGCACGCCGCCTTCGTGAGAGATGTGCCAGATATTGCGGTCGCGGGAGTAAATCTTTTCACGTGATGCAGTCACGGGAACGTTGTGCCTGGCCGCATAGGCGAGGGCATCTTCGCGGCTGCGAATATCCCACATGCGCCACGGAGCGATGACCGGAAGATCAGGAGCAAACGCAGCATAGGTCAGCTCGAAGCGAACCTGATCGTTGCCCTTGCCGGTGCATCCGTGGGCGAGCGCATCTGCCCCAACGCGACGCGCGACCTCCACCTGACGACGCGCGATGAGCGGACGGCCCATCGACGTGCCAAGCAGATACTTGCGGCCGTAAATGGCGCCAGCTCTCAGAGTGGGCCAGATGAAATCTTCGATGAACTCCTGACGGAGGTCTTCGATGTAGCACTCATCGGCGCCTGAGGCGAGCGCCTTCGCGCGCACGCCCTCCAGCTCATCCCCCTGACCGATGTCAGCAGCGACGCAGATGACGCGTGAGCCAGGATAATGCTCCTTGAGCCACGGGACGATAATCGAGGTGTCGAGTCCGCCTGAATAGGCGAGGGCAATCGTGCGTTTCATGGCGCTCCTAAATAACTATTCATAACCTGCGTATATTTAATCATTTCACGGCTTTTCGTCAACGCTCGGAGACCGGGACTCGCACAGGGAGGGAGAGGGTGGTAAAGTGTTGAGCGGAGGAGATCGAATGGCGAACAAGAGAGAGCGGCAGTCTGCGATTCTCGAGATAATCGAAGCGCGCCCGGTGAGCAGCCAAGAAGACCTGCGAAAACTGCTGCTTCATCGCGGGTGGGATGTGACGCAGGCTACGCTTTCGCGCGACCTCCGAGAGCTGCGGCTCGCACGGGTCCCTACACCGGAAGGCGCACGCTACGCCGTAACCGACGGGACTATCGAAGAGAGCAGGGCGGCACTCGAAACTCTCCTGCCTCAGCTCTTTCTCAGAATCGATGGTGTGAGCGAGATGATCGTCCTCCGCACCGTGCCCGGAGGCGCGCAGCCAATCGCTGCCGCACTCGATGGCGAGGGATGGCCGGACATACTCGGCACTATTGGCGGCGACGATACCATTCTCATCGTTTGCAGGTCCGGGCTGGCTCGTGACCGCGTAGTTCGGCGTCTCAAGGGACTCGCCGGAGAACCCCAATAAGGGCAGGCGCAGCGCGTAAACAAGATTGACGCAGTCCCACTGTAATGTTATGCATTATTTGTGCATAAATTTTCGGTGGGCGTTCTTGGCGCCAGCGGTTACGCGGGACGCGAGCTCTGTCTTCTCGTCGATCGGCATCCCTCACTTGAGCTCGCATTCGCGACAGCGAACGCGCAGCGCGGGCAGACCGTGCGCGTCGGCAGGAGTGAGATCACGTTCGTCGCAACCGAAGATGCTGATCTCGCCAAAGCAGATCTCGTTTTCAGTGCACTGCCTCACGGCGCTTCACTCGAATGGGTCGAGCGCGCACATAAAGCCGGTGCAAAGGTTGTCGACCTTTCATCTGACCTGCGATCCGGACACAGTGGCCGGGTCGAGGGGGTCGAGTGTGTTCCCTATGGACTCACCGAGCTCTATCGCGATCAGGTAAGGAACGCACAGGTCGTCGCAAACCCGGGCTGCTATCCAACATCGATCCTCCTTGCCCTCTACCCGCTGGTCGAGCGCTCTCTACTCGAAGAAGGGTCGACTATCTCCGTCTCATCGGCGAGCGGAGTGACGGGCGCTGGATTTACGCCGAGACCGGATCTGCTCTTTGCGGAAATCAGTGAGGATTTTCGCGCGTATGGTATCGGGAACAGTCATCGTCACACCATCGAGATGAATGCGGAGATGAAGAAGCTCGGTTCTTCGAACGATCTCGTATTCACTCCGCACCTGCTTCCGGTAGCGCGAGGAATTCTTTCCACGATCGTGGTGCGTCTGAATCAGGATCTCGATGACCCGCTTTCGCCGTGGCGTGATGCTTTCAACCACGAGCCATTCATCGAGCTCAGCGAGACGACGCCTGCGCTGCACGATGTCGTGCGCACGAACAACGTGAAGATCTCCGCTGTAAACGCGGCGAATACTTCGTCGCCAACGCTAATTATTACATCGGCGATCGATAATCTCACAAAAGGTGCAGCAGGCCAGGCGCTACAAAATGCCAACCTGATGCTTGCGCTCGATGAAACGCTTGGGCTTCTCAGCTGATGAAAGTCATCAAGCTTGGCGGCAGAGTTCAGTCGGATCCCGCGCTCATTCCAGCGCTTGCTTCTCTATGGGAATCGAGCCCAGGCAACATCTGCATCGTACACGGAGGCGGTGATGAGATCTCATCACTGCAGCGCGCGCTTGGTCGCGAGCCGTCTTTCGTGAACGGCAGAAGAATAACAACCGAAGATGACATCGAGCTCGTTCGCATGGTGTTGTCGGGAAGCGCGAACAAGCGGCTCGTTGCTGCGTTGAGCGCAGCAGGTGTTCCTGCCGCAGGAATCTCAGGTGAGGATGCAGATCTTCTTGCAGCAGAGCCGATCGATATCGAGCAGTTCGGAAGGTCTGGCAAGCCTGTGCGTGCGAATACACGAATTATCGAGACTCTTACCGCTGCCGGATTTCTTCCAGTCATCTCGCCCGTTGGAACTGACACTGGTTCCGGATCACGCGACACGCTGAACGTAAATGGCGATGATGCGGCCGCAGTAATTGCAGGCGCACTGGGAGGAGAGCTTTGGCTTGTTGCAGACGTTGCCGGCGTGCTGAATGAAAACCGCGAAGTCATCGCCCGTCTCGATCAGTCCGCAACAGACGCACTCGTTGCACATGGAACAGTCAACAAAGGAATGCTTGCGAAGCTCGAGGCAGCATTTGCTGCCTTGAATGCAGGCGCATCAGGAGCGCGCATCGCAGGACTCGATGCGCTCGCAGGAAATGGGATTGGCACGATGTTGTCCTTAACGCCGAGTTTGAGATGACGACCTTGACGCAGGGTGCGGGGCAGGCGAATGCAACCGAGTCGCAGATATCACGCGATATCCTCGGCACCTATAAGCGCGCACCAATGCGATTCGTGCGCGGATCCGGCGTCGAGCTGTTCGATGATGAAGGCAAGGCCTATCTCGACCTTTCGAGTGGAATTGCGGTCAATGCACTAGGCTATGGTGATTCAGGAATTGCACGCGTCATAGAAGAGACACTGGAGACGGGGCTGATTCACGTTTCTAATCTCTATCGCACTGATGCTGGCGAGAATCTCGCAAAGTTTCTCGTGGAGAATTCTTTTGCATCACAGGTTTTCTTCTGCAACTCCGGTGCAGAAGCAAACGAGGGCGCGTTCAAGTTTGCGCGTCGGTGGGGCCGCTCAGTCGGCTCCGAAGCAAAGACAGGGATCGTTGCGCTGCGTGGAAGCTTCCATGGAAGGTTGTTCGCGTCGCTTGCTGCAACTGACCGTCCTTCGTATCGCGCACCGTTCCGCCCGCTTGCGGGTGGAGTGAGCATTTGCGAACGGGATGAGGCAGAGCTCGATGCAGCGCTCGACAGCGAATCTGTCGCGGCACTGATCGTAGAGCCTGTGCAGGGTGAAGGCGGAGTGCGCGTGATGGAGCCGGCGTTCCTTCGCTACCTGCGGCGCGTTACAGAGGAGCGCGAGATCGCTCTCATCTTCGACGAGATACAGTGCGGACTTGGCAGGCTTGGAACGTTCATGGCGTATGAGCGATTCGGCGTTACTCCTGATATGGTGACACTTGCAAAGCCCATTGCAGGTGGGCTCCCTATGGGAGCAATTCTCATCACCGATGAAATCGGCGCGGCGATCAAGCCAGGCGACCATGGTACGACTTTCGGTGGCGGACCACTCGTAGCTGCGGTTGCCAACTATGTAGTGCGAAAGCTCTCGACGCCCGATCTGCTTTCGACCGTGAAGGAAAATGGTGAATGGCTTGGCGAGCGACTGGCGGCGATTGCGAGAAAGAGCTCAAAAGTTCGCGCCGTTCGCGGGCTAGGTTATATGTGGGGTGTCGATGTCGTTGAGCCCGCTGCCGATGTAGTCCAGCGTAGCTGGAATGCGGGCCTGCTCGTCATCACTGCAGGGGACCACACGCTTCGTCTTCTTCCGCCGCTCGTAATCGAGCGAGCTGATCTCGAGCGTGGCGTCGATATTCTGGAGAGCGTACTCTCTTAACCCGGATGACCCGCAGCAAGCCAAAACTCACAGCACTCTGGCACTCACTCGACGAAGCGACATTCGGAAGTGAGCGGACGCTGAACCTGAGGGAGTCTCTTCCATCAGCGGCAGAAGCTCGCGCGCGAGCGGAAGCGTGGCTCAGGTCGAGGCAGGTGACGAAAGTGGAAGAAGTTCTCGTCATTACGGGACGCGGCAATCAGAGTGCAGGCGGTGTCGGAATCATTCGGAAGGAGATTCTCGGAATGCTGCCTGGTCTCAAGCGGCGCGGGGTCGTAGAGAGCTGGAGAGAGCATACCCCGGGATCGATTGTCGTGAAGCTTGCTCCGACAACGGCGTTGTTCACCGCACCCAAACGAAGGCGGGGAGGCGAGCAGGAAAAATTCACCAGCAGCGGTAGTGCACTCGCAGGTCTGGAGCGCGACACGCTGACGCTGCTGCGTCAGCTCGCTCTCATGAATCTCGATGCGCTGGGTGTGACCAATGACGAACCATTCGTGAGAAAAGAAATGGAGCGCACTTACTCCATTCTTGTCGCAGCAATTCCAGCGAGTGAGCGCAGCGACCGCACGCTCCGGCAGGCCGTCGAAAATGCAATCGACGATGCCGCGGGAGGTGAGCGAGTCCTATAACGGCGACCCGGGAAAAATTATAAGGGAGCCCATATATTCTGGCCCGGAGCTTGCGAGAACATTTGAACAGAATTTCCCCGCGTTCAAATGCTGACTGCTCTTAAAAGACATTCCCGCCTCGCTGGCGACACTGCCACGACTCTCGCCTCATACGGCGCACGCACAACCTGGCCATCGGGTTTTCAAATCTATCAGAAAGGCTCCGCTGCCGATGGTATATCGCTTGTCGTGAGAGGCCACGTCATTCTCCGCAATCGCATTCGAACAGGGCGCAGCTTCGTGCCTGCGATCGTGACGCCAGGCGAGATATTCGGCGTCGAGGGAATCACCCATGATGCAGCTTACGTCACGGATGCGTACGCGGCAGATGAGACGGAAACTCTATATATCGACGGTCAGAGATTCCGTGCGTTCGTGCGCGAGAATCCTGGTGCTGCACTCGAAGTGATCTCGCAGCTCATGAGCGAGCGGTCGCACCTTCTCGAGAAGCTGCACGCAATGGCTTCACAGAATGTCGAGCAGCGACTTGTTTCTGCACTCGAGCGGCTTGCCGCGGACAGAAGCTTCCTCACTGCCGACGGCAGACTGCGGCTCGAACTCAAGCATCATCGCCTGCTTTGTGAGATGGTCGGTGCAACACGTGAATCGATTGCACTTGCACTTGGACGGCTGGTAGGCGCAGGAGTCGCAACGCGCCGTGGAATGTCGTTCATCATCGCGCCGTCGAAACTCGCCGATCATATTACTTCCGAATCGGCGACTGCAGATCGTGAGGTTCCTCTGACTCAGGAGTCGCTGCAACACTGACCAGCTGAATGGCTACAGCCGCAACAATCGATGCCGGCACGCGACCCGGCGCTGAGACAATAGACCTGCAGGAGGGGAATTCACATGGAATTCTCCTCCTGCATGGTTTTGGAGACACGCCGCAAACGCTCGCCCTTCTTGCAAATCATCTGCACGAACGCGGGTACGATGTGAAAGCGCCGCTTCTTCCGGGCCATGGAAGAACAGTCGATGCGTTCATGGCATCGCGAAGAAAGGACTGGCTTGCATGTGCGCGACACGAGCTCGCGATTCTTAGAGCGAATCACGAAAGCATGTCGATTGCGGGACTCTCCATGGGAGGCGCAATTGCAGCGATACTCGCATCGGAAAATCCGGATGCGAAATCACTCGTGATGATTGCGCCGTATCTCGATATGCCTTTAACTGCTCGAATCGCATCAGCGTCGCACTGGCTCTGGGGAAGTGCAGCCGGTCCGCGAAAGTCGACCAGCCCACGATCCATTCTCGATCCTGAAGAGCGACAGAAAAATCTCGGCTACGGCGTGTACACCGGCCGGCTGCTGTATGAGCTATGGAGACTCGCTGCGCAGGCGCATCATGCTCTCGCGAGCATAACAATTCCTGCACTTCTCATTCAATCGAGAGAAGATCCGCGCATTGCTCCCGGTGTTGCAGAGCGTGCATATGCAGCCCTAGGCAGCAGGGAGAAGAAGCTCACGTGGGCCGAAGGCGGTGGACATATCATCACCGTCGACTTCGGCCGCGAAAAAGTTTTTGAAGGAGTCGAGCGCTGGATCGAGCAGCACTCAGCATAAGAAAAAGCGGCCTGATTGATCAGGCCGCTTTTCCGGTTTCGATCAGGTATGCTCCTGAACGAACTCCTTTGCTGACTCGAGCACCTGCTCGGCCCCCGCCACCGTCTGCTGTGCAACTTCACTCGCAACGCGTGTGACTCTCTTGGCGACATTGCGTGCGCGCTTGGTTACGCCGGATGCAGCGCGAGTTACAGTCTTACGGCTCGGAAGAGCCAGCTTGCGACCGCCGGACTTGCGGCTCGACGTACCGCGTTTCGCTCCGCGCTTGGCTCCGCCCTTCCGTGCCGAGCTTCCACGTTTTGCTGAGGATTTACGGGCGGGACCGCGAGACGAGCTCTTGCGGGCTGATCCCTTCTTTGCGGCTCCCTTGCGAGCCGGGCCGCGCATGCCACGCGACGCGGACTTACGCGAAGCCGATCCTCGTGAAGAGGACTTTCTGCCGCCCGACCTGGTGCCGGCTTTCCTGCCTCCCTTCGAACCACCGCGTGACGATTTCCTGGCTGCTGCCATGATACGAGCTCCGATATAGGGGTTCTATTGCGCCACTATAGCAACTTCCGCGCACAAACCGCAACAGTTATGACCTGGATGGTTTGTCTGTAGCGCAGAACATGCAGTCACCGCACTGCACTCGATAGAGAGGAACTTTATTAATGCCGCGAGAGCTTACGCCTGAACCGCGCGTTCGCGCACCCGATTTTCCCGACAACCTGGACTGGATTCACACCGGGGGGACAAAGCTCGAGCTTGCGGACCTCCGGGGCAAAGTCGTCTTTCTCGACTTCTGGACCTATGGGTGAATCAACTGCATCCATGTACTCCCGCAGTTGCGGGAGCTCGAATCGAAATACGCAAAAGAGCTAGTCGTAATCGGAGTACACAGCGGCAAGTATCACGCTGAGCGTGTTACCAGCAGAATCCGCGACGCATCGCTCCGGCTCGATTCGGTTCACCCCGTACTGAACGACAGGCAGTTCAGAACGTGGCGCAGTTACGCGATCTCCGCGTGGCCAACGCTCGTTGCAATCGACCCCGCGGGTTATGTCGTTGGCGCGCACGCAGGCGAATTCACGGCAGAAGCGCTGTTTTCGTTTATCGACGGACTCGTCGAAAATTCAAAATCGCGCGGACTTCTCAACACTGAGCGTCTTCACTTCGAAGCAGACGAATCAACGATCCCTAGCGGCGAGCTGCGATATCCCGGAAAGGTCGTCATCGAGGGAAGGCGGATTGCCATTGCCGACAGCGGCCACGGCCGCGTGCTGGTTGGTGAGCTTGGCGAAGACAATCACTCGGCACATATCGAAACTGTGATAGATGGACTCAGCTCGCCGCAGGGAATGGCCCTTTCTAGAAACGCCATATACATCGCCGACTGTGAAAGTCATTCGATTTCAGTGTACGATCTCGATCGAAAAGAGCTGCGAACCCTTGCCGGAACCGGCAGCCAGCTCAGAACACGGGCAGACAGGGCAGCTGGCGCGATGTCATCGCCGTGGGATGTCGCACTCGTTGGCAACAAGTTGTTCGTCGCTATGGCAGGGATTCACCAGATATGGTCTGTCGATGTAAAGACAGGCACATCGCGTGTGCATGCAGGTACCGGCGGCGAGGATATTCGCGATGGGGACAATGCGAATGCGTTGCTGGCGCAGCCAATGGGAATCGTTGCCTCAGGTGATCGCCTCTACTTCGCCGATTCGGAGTCGAACGGGATACGATGGACCGATGTAGCCGAAGACGGAAATGTCGGAACGATCGTAGGGACTGGATTGTTCGACTTTGGCGACGTCGACGGAACCGGCGACGAGGTCCGGCTTCAACACGCACAGGGTGTTGCGCTCCGTGCCGAAGGCGGATTGTTTGTTGCCGACTCATACAACGATTGCATCAAGATCGTCGACCCTGCGACAAGATCTTCAGAGACGTGGGTGCGCGGGCTGCATGAACCGTCGGGAATTTCGTGCTCGGACACGCATGCTTATGTCGCCGACACCGACGCGCACCGAATTGCGGTTATCGATCTGAAGACGAAAGAGATTTCGGGTCTCAGGCTCGAATGACTGCAGAGCCCGCGGCGAGATTTTCTTTCAGGTGATCGAGCGATCGCATACCGACAAGTGCAGATGAAAGCGGCAGCGACCTCACGAATGCGATAGCGCGCTGCGCGTCGGTAGAGAGGTCAGGAAAAAGCGACTTCACAGCAGGCGGAAGATTCTGTGCGAGCTGCGACTGCATCAATGAAGCGCTGGCGATTACCGAGATGTCGAGATCTCTCGCTGTATCGACAACGTTTGCGGGCTTACCGTGCATCGCTTGCGTCTGAGAGCGCACTGCCTCGGTCATCGCAAGATTGACTGGCAGCTGCACAAACCGGAAATGGTGAGACTTTCCGCCGGCTTTTTCAGCGGCGGTAACGAGGTCACCAAGTGAGAGATGATTTCTTGCATTAGCGGCGGACCGGAGTCCATTCCAGGTCGCGCAGCCGTATGCACGTATGTGTCCCATCGCGACTTGTCTCTCGAGCTCGGCGAATGCTTCAGTGATACTCGACATGAATCGTGAGCGATCGAGAGAGTCCAGCTGCTGCTCAGGGTTGTGCAGGTAAAACAGGTCGATGCACTCGAGTCCGAGATTGTGACGGCTGCGCTCTATCTGGTCAGCAAGAAATCTCGGGCGAACGCAGTGGCCACCTGCGACGACATCGTCTTTCGACATGATAGACGGAGCGAAGTACTGCTCGTCGAGATATGAGTCGTATTCGGTGCGCGATTCCGGTGGCATTCCCTCGAGCGGTACATATCCGCCTTTGGTGCAGACAACAATTTCATCCCGCGACGCCACGCCATCGTCGACAATGCTGCGTAATGCTCTGCCGACTGCGCGCTCGGAGCGCTGACAGCGGTAATTGATCGCTGTGTCGACGAAATTGAGACCGAGTGTGACACCCTGCGTGATGACATCCCGATATCGCTGGTCTTCGTTGTCGTCACATTCGCCGAGGTATGTGCCCATACCGATCGAGGAGACGGTGAGACCGCCTGACGTACTTCGAAAGAAATCAGCGGCAAACCGATCGGCGAAGCGATTTGCAAAACGACTCGTGCCTGCGGGTGTTGCGTGGCCCGGAATCAGCGTGGTGTCACGTGCTGAATCGTGCTTTGGTTTCGACGTTTGCGTGCGCTTCATGTCGAGGGAGACGCTAGAGGCGGCCTGATTGAGCCGCAAGGGGATTCCGGGTAAATTGCGCAAGCAATCGCAGTCGTACGTTTAAAATGGAGCAAAAGGTAAAATGCCGGGTTTTGGAAGCTGGGCGGCGGATTGGTGGAAGCCGGTTCTTTTCATCGTCATCGCCGGTCATCTGACCAACGTTTGTGTGACGCTGTTTCTGCATCGCGCTCAGACTCACAGAAGTGTGAAGCTGCACTATCTCGCAGCGCTGCCGATGCGGTTGTGGCTATGGCTGTCGACAGCCATAGTGACCAAGGAGTGGGTTGCGTGCCATAGAAAGCATCACGCATTTGCCGATCGCGATGGCGATCCGCACAGCCCGCTGCTCGAAGGACTTCGCAACATCGTGCTGAAGGGTGCCTTCTACTATAGGAAGGCGATTCGCCAGCCGGGAATTCTCGAGAAGTATGGAAAGGGTACGCCGAACGACTGGCTCGAGAGACACCTCCTTACCCGCTGGAGCTCGCTTGGCATCATCGTGATGCTGCTCATCGACATCTACCTCTTCGGCCTTTTCATCGGACCGCTCGTGTGGGGCATCCAGATGATCTGGATTCCGTTCTGGGCCGCGGGGATCATCAATGGAGTTGGTCACGCGATCGGATATCGCAACTTCGGCGTGAAGGACGAGAGTCGTAACATCCTGCCTCTAGCGATCTGGCTCGGTGGTGAAGAGCTGCACAACAACCATCATGCAGATCCGCATTCAGCGAAGTTCAAGGCGAAGTGGTACGAGTTCGATATCGGATGGGTTTATCTCAAGCTTCTTTCCTGGGTCGGACTCGCGAAGATTCAGTACGCGAGGTCATAGGCCGTGGCAGATGTGACCTGCACCCGGTGCGGGCAGACGCGAGAGGGATTCGAGAGGCCTCCATTTCCAGGGCCAATCGGGCAGCGCGTAGTGAATGAGATCTGCAAGCAGTGCTGGGCTGACTGGGGCAAGCAGCAGACGATGCTCATCAACCATTACGGTCTCGACGTGATGGATCCGCAGGCGCGGTCTTTTCTTACGCGCAACATGTCAGCGTTCCTGTTCAAGACGGGAACAAACGCCGAGATAGATACCACTAAACAGGGTACGATCAGCCATTGAGTCGATCGGTAACCGATCGACTCAATGGCTGATCGTGAGGGCGCGAGAGGACGAGCCTACGGCCGTCTACAGAGTTCGCAGAGACACAGAGAGACAATCATGAAATCAGCTCGCATTTTTGTGGGCGCGCTCGTTATTGCGGGGTGCGCATCGGCTTCAACCACGACCACAACTGCGGGGGTCCAGGCACCGTCCGCCCGCAGAGACTGGGCTGATTCGGTATTGGCGACGCTGTCGCTGCGAGACAAAGCCGCACAGATGGTATGGCCCACCGTGCTCGGCGATTATACCTCGGGTGACTCGCCACAGTGGCAGCACCTGACTGAGTACATCAAGAAAGAGAAGGTCGGCGGGTTTACGATCTCAGTTGGATCGCCAACGGAAGTCGCAGCGAAGCTGAACGCGCTTCAGGAAATGAGCTCGATTCCGCTCGTCTTCGGCGCTGACCTCGAAGCGGGAGCAGGGTTCCGGGCGCGCGGCGGATACTTCATTCCCAATGCGATCGACCTTGGGGGAGCCGTCGTATTCCCGCCGGAGATGGCGATCGGGGCGACCGGTGACACAACGCTGGCTTACGAGCAGGGAAGACTCACTGCGGTCGAGGGCAGGGCACTCGGAATCCACATCGCTTATGCGCCCGTGCTGGACGTCAACAACAATCCCGCCAATCCAGTCATCAATACCCGCTCATATGGCGAGGATCCGGCGTCTGCAGCGCGCCTGGGCGCTGCGTTCATCCGGGGAATTCAGGAAAACGGGATGATCGCGACCGGGAAGCATTTTCCGGGGCACGGTGATACTGGGGTCAACTCGCATCTTGCCCTGCCTGTCGTCACGGTGAGCAGAAACAGGCTCGATAGTGTCGAACTGGTACCATTTCGAGCGGCGGTGAATAGCGGTGTTGGCGCAATCATGTCGTTTCACGGTGCAATGCCGGCGCTGGACTCATCAGGTGTTCCCGGGACTCTGTCGCAGAAAGTGCTCACCGATCTTCTGCGCAATGAGCTTCGCTTCAAGGGCATGATCATCTCCGATGCGATGGACATGCAGGGTGTGCTTGCGCAATACGGAGCAGTCGAGGCAGTGAAGCGAGCAGTTGCAGCGGGCGTGGACATACTGATTCAGCCACTTAACGTGGCCGAGACCATCGATGCTGTGGTCGCTGGAGTGAAGGAAGGCCGTTATACCGAAGCGCGGCTCAATGAATCTGTTCGCCGGATTCTCAAGGCCAAGGAGGATCTGGGCCTCAATCGCAACAAGCTCGTAAGCCTCGATTCGCTGCGATACATCGTCGGCGACAGCTCGCATACCGCGATGGCGACGCGCATCGCAAACAAGTCGATCACGCTGGTGAGGGATTCGTCCAGGGTGGTTCCGCTTGCGAACGCCTCAAACGCCCGTGTTCTCTCTATATCCGTGGGCAGGCGAACCGATCTGGCAGCCGGTGTCGCATTCAATGGTGAGCTGAGAACGAAGATCAAAAATCTCCGAACGGAATTCCTCGCTGCTGAAGATCCTGCTGCTGATTATGGACGACTCGAGCGTGCAGCGGATTCGGCCGATGTAGTCATCGTGAGCTCCTATGTTGGACAGAACTGGGATGCTGTTTCGGCGAGCGCGCCACAAGCGTTTGCGTCATTCGTGCAGCGTCTGACGGCCAAGGGCAGGCGTCCAATTGTCGTGAGCTTCGGAAATCCGTACTTGCTTCAGCAGATTCCGTTTGTGCCTACATATGTCGTAGCATGGGGAGGCTTTCCTCCATCGCAGACTGCGGCAGCTCGTGCTTTGCTCGGCACGCAGCCGATTACGGGAAGACTTCCGATTTCGATTCCTCTCTCGGGCAGCATTGTTACAAGAGGAACCGGCATCATGCGGAGCGCGTCAGCTTCACAATAATGCTCGCGAGTTGACGCGCAGTTCAGATAATCGTATATACTAGTTACCCGCCAGACGCTATTAATTAGCGATCCGATACTAATAACAAAATCGGTACTTGACATTAGTCACATGACGTGACTAATTCGCGTGTATCATGCCCGATCGCAAAAATCGCAGGCCGGCTTGCACGATCGACGTCGTGCTTCTCACCGCGGTCGGGAGTCAGCTTGCCGTGCTTCTATGTCGTGCTCCTGAGGGGCGCGACAAGTGGGTGATTCCGTGGGATGCGCAGCGTCCAGCGGAGACAATGGAAGCAACGGCCACACGCATTGCGAAGGCGGCATCGATTGGAGAGCCCGCGTGGCTCGAGCAGGTTGGAGCGTTCGGCGATGGGAGGCGGCATCCGTCTGATGCCGAGATCTCGGTTGCGTACGCCGGCCTGGCGCCAATGGGAACGCCTTCGCCAGTTGGCGGCGTCTACGCGTGGTTTACCCTCTCAGACGTGCCTCAACTAGCACCGAGACAGCGGCAGATACTCGACAGTGCATTGGCGGCAATTCGCATCAGGATGGACCAGTCGCCGGTGGCCTTCAGATTGCTTCCCCAGATGTTTACCCTCACTGAGCTCCAGCAGATGTACGAGCTGCTGCTCGGTAAAAGGCTGCACAAGGCAAGCTTCCGACGAGCTCTCCAGGCAGCATGGCTCGTGGAGCCCACCGATGAGTGGCGAAGCGAGGGCCGGGGCCGGCCCGCTCAGCTCTACCGGTATGCTCCCAGGAAACGCCGTCCGGCCCAGCGGGGTATCAGACTGGATCTTCTGTCGTCTTAAGTAAAAGGATTGCAACGGGAAACTTCCGGTTATAGCCGATCTTGCCATTCCGGTGTATTAGTTGCAATGTGTACATAAGGTTTAATTAGCCTTAGTCTCGGAGACCGATGCTCGCATACCTGGACAGCCTCTGCGCTGCACTGTTGGCGAGAGATACATCTGAAATCAGGAGACTCCTGGCGCTTCCACTGGCTCAGGACCTGCCTCGTCGCGTGCGCGAAGAGGCGGTCGCCATCTCGCGCGCCGGGCGCCGCAGCTTCATCGCGCCTGTGAATGCGCTCCATCTGTATTACAAGCTGACTCATATGGTGGATGAGACCAGCGACGAGAGCGCCAGCGCGCCGCCGAATGACGTAGCTGAGAAGACTGATCAGCTCGACCTTCCCCTGCGTAAAGTAGGCTCGCGCTAAGCGGCGCGAGGTAACAGAGGGCGGCTTTTTGCGCTTCGCGCAACAAGCGCCGGACAGAGATAGCAGAGACACAGAGCTTCTCTTATCTCGGCCTTCCAGCGCTACTACAACAGAGCCTTGAGCGAATTTTTCTTTTTCATCTGCTTTGCCCAGATGTCGCCAACCTCGGCGAATCTTGCAGGCGCGGTCTCGATTGTGAATTCGCGCGGATCGAGATCGTCCGTCAGCTCATCCCATTCCAAGGGCGTTGAAACCATTGCGTCAGGATTCGCGCGCGCAGCATATGCTCCCGCGACTGTCTTGCCGATGATGTTCTGGAGATAATCGACATAGACCTGCGCCGCGCCGCGCTGCTTCACCCATCGCTCGATTGTCGCAACCTTTGGATGTTCTTCGGCAACGCGCGTCGCGACGATCTGCGCAACCAGTGTCGCTGCTTCGTTCGGAGTATTCGGAGGAAGCGGGATGTAGATGTGCATTCCGCTCGAACCTGAAGTCTTCAATGCCCCGTGCAGGCCAAGCGAGTCCATCACTTCCCTGGCGTATCGCGCAATTTCAACGACACGGCTGAACGGAGCACGCGGACCCGGATCGAGATCTATGATCGTGTAGTCAGCGTGATCGAGAGACTGAACTCTCGAATGCCACGGATCAACTGAAACTGCGCCGAGCTGAGTGGTATAGAGCAGAGTCGGAAGATCGCCGCCAACGATTCGAAGATTTGTCGAGCCACCCTGAGTGTGAATCGTCTCAGTGCGAACGACATCGGGAACGTCACCGGCATTCTGCTGGAAGAACGACTGGCCGCTCACACCATTGGGGAAACGCTTCAATACAAGCGGCCGGTCTGCCATCACCGGCAGTACAAACGGAGCGACGGTGGCGTAGTACCTGAGAAGATCACCTTTCGTGAGCTTCTTCTTCGGAAAGAAAACCTTCCCAAGATTCGACACATCGAGTGCTGCGCCGCGTCCAATCTCCAGGCGTCCAGAACCGCCACTTACCTGGATCTCATTCAACTGGTTAACGATCCCGTCAGCTTTCAGAACCTTGGAGCCGCGCTTTTTCGGCGAGCTCGTCTCGCTCTCGAGCGTGCGCTGAGCATAGACCCGGCGCCGTGCCTTTGACTTCGTAACGTTCTTTGCGGCTGCTGTCGTTGAAGTTTTTTTCGCCCCGGATTTTTTCTGCATGCTCGAGCCTTCGCGGCCGACCTCGGTTGCCTTCTTGTCGTCACGTGTGCCGAGGTAGATGGGCTGGCGAAGTTTTCCATCGCCCGTCCATTCGCTGAACTTCACCTCGACAACGACCTTCGGCTTTACCCAGTGAGCACGCTCGTTGGTCTTGGGCACCTCTTCAAAAGGCGACTTCGGAACCTCGAGCGGAGCAAGCCGCCGGTACATCTCCGCGAGTCCCGCGCCAGTGAAGCCTCCCCCGGTGTGGCCCACATAGATGAATCGGTCGCCATCGAAGTAGCCGAGCAGCAGTGCGCCGATATGCTGGCGCGAATTGCGGGGCTCGGTAAAGCCGCCGACGACGAACTCCTGACGAAATTCAATCTTCAACTTGAGCCATGACCGCGACCGATTGCCGGGCTCGTAAACGGAATCCATCCGCTTCGCGATGATTCCCTCCCAGCCCTGCTTTCGCGCAAGCGCGAGCATCTTCTCGCCGTCGCCGTCGACTGATTCGGTAATTCGAACCTGATTCGACGTCGACTTGCCGATTTCCTTGAGCAATCGCGCGCGCCGTTTTGTCCACGGCTCGCGGAGAAGAACATCATCACCTGCCGCGAGAATGTCGAAGAGAATGAGAGCGGCGGGGCTGGACGTGCGATGCCGCGCGATCATGTGCGATTCCTTCACATGCATCCGGCTCTGCAGTTCCTGGAACCTGCCAGGCTCGCCGGAAATCAGTGCGACAATCTCGCCGTCGAGCACGAATGCTTTTTTCTTTTGTGTCGCAAGCGCTGAAAGCGCATCGACGATCTCAGGGAACTGCTCGCACTTGTCTTTTCCGTTGCGAGTGATGAGTCGTACGTCACCGGGTGTTGCAAATGCGAGCACACGCACACCGTCGTACTTGGGCTCGAACGTCCATCCTTCGCCGGGAACGCGCTCGCCGATGGATGCGTACATCGGCTCGAGACTCTTTGCGATGTCGGAGATCGCGTTGGCCCTCGCAGGAGACTTCGTCGATTTTTTCCGTGCAGCGGTTTTCTTCTTTGCCACGCTCTCCGTCCGATTGCTGTGCCACACT
>DASUXX010000170.1:0-11524 GCA_036377755.1 Gemmatimonadaceae bacterium | reverse complement strand
CTCAGTTTCCAGTTCTCAATCCCAGTCTTCAGCGATACTCGACCTTACCCATCACACAACGAGAGAAGGCCCGATAGTATTCGCTCCGTCATTCCCCATACGACGTACCCGGAGTGATGAAACGCAAAACGCGATATCTCGATGTCACCCGCCTTCACTTTCGTATCGTGCCACACCGTCCGGTCGAGCAGCACCGACAGAGGAACCCAGAAAGCATTGGCGACCTCATCGCTCAACACGGGATCGTCGAGCTCGGAAACAAGAAAAACAAAAGGCCGAACCACGATCGCAGGAAGACGAATCGTACGCGGATGCAGATCGTCCAGTACGCCGATCAGCTCGCATGCTCCACGGAGATCGATTCCCGTTTCCTCGAACGTCTCGCGAATCGCCGTATCCACAAGCGATTCATCATCAGGCTCTTCGCGCCCACCTGGAAAAGCGACATGGCCGCTCCACGGATCTCCCTCGTACTCCGCCCTTTGGATGAAGAAGATCTCCGGCTCATCACTGTCGCCGAGACGTATCAGAATCGCGACAGCCGCACGTCGCGCGGCGGGATCGTCCACCTCTGACGGACTTCGCGACTTGAGTCTTTCCTCGAGCCGCGCGATCCGCGGATCGCTGCGCAGATGATCGAAGCTCAACCCGCCGGTCGCAGGAGATTCCGCTCGAAGAAAGCGACAGTCTGTTCGGCCGCAGCTGCGAGAGTCGGAGTGACTTCGGGCAATGGATGCTTGCCCCCGAACGAATGATTCACTCCCGCCAGCGGCGCCCATTCCGTTTTCGGCCCGCCCAGTGATGCGAGCCGCTGCCCTTCACTGACGTTGACTGTCTCGTCTTCCTCGCCGTGAAGGATGAGCCACGGCACGTCGATACGGGAAGCAGCAGCAGCGATGTTGAGTCGCGTCTCACCATACTGTTCGACTTCCTGCAGCAGCTCGATGCTCAGCGGTATTACGTCACCGGTTCGCGCATTCGCGATGTCGATAAATCCTCGCTGACGCCATTCGGCTACTACTTCAGGCGGCCACCGGTTTGTGCTCGAGATCGCGGCCCAGGTCACGAGCGCACGCACGCCTGAATCACGTGCCGCGTGAAGAATCGCGATGCCGCCGCCACGCGAATGTCCGAACAAACCATATCCATCTTCAATCCAGTCACGCACACGAGCCTCGGCCACGACTGCATCGAGGTCCTCCAGCTCCTGCATGTAGGTGTTGTGCGTGAAGGCGTCGGGATTTGTGAAATTCTCGCGATCCTCACCGATGCCGCTTCCGGAAAAATCAAACGTGATCGCGCGAAATCCCTTTTCCGCGAGCTTCTCTGCAACGTGAGGGAAAAACGAGAAACGCGCGAATCCCTTGAATCCATGGCAAACCACGACAGTGCCACGTGCATTCGCAGGCACGCGAGCTTCGCCGCGAATGATGAGAGGCGCTTCGTCGCCGCGGTCACGCCACAGCTCGAACTCGTCGAGCTCTACCATTGCACTCACTCCCTTACGATTCCACTTCTCCGCCAGCATTCACCCAGTCGCGAAATCCGCCGGCCATCGACGCTACGTCTTTGTAACCCATCTGCTGCATTGTATCGGCCGCGAGCGCAGATCGATTGCCGCTCGCGCAGTATATCAGAACCTTTTTGTCCCGCGGTATGAGCGCTTCGATCTTTGTCTCGAGGTTTCCGCGCGGCATGAATACCGCGCCAGGAATGTGGCCGAGTGCGTATTCGTTGGGTTCGCGGCAGTCGAAATAGACAGTGCCGGGCTCAGGATTTCGCACAGCATCGGCCGCATCGATCTCACGGATTCGCGATTTCGCGTCGTTGATCAGGTCAGTTCCCGATTTATCGGACAACTCTCGTCTCCTGTTCTATCCGGTAATCATAGTCACCCTGCGACAACGTGCAGGGAACGCTCATCCGTATCAAGCACTGCGGTCGCTCCGAGCGGCAGCGTCCACTGGTCTTCGATATGCCCAAACGGCGCTCCTGCCAGACATGGTATCCCCGCCTCATCGGCTGCTTCACGAATCACGTCGTCGAGCGCCCGATTATGTTCACCTGTCTCGCCGCCGGGCGGACGAAAATCCCCGGTGACTATCGCGACGCATTGCGACAGGGCGCCGGCGAGCAAAAGCTGCCGCATCATTCGGTCCACCCGATATACAGCCTCGTCGATGTCTTCGAGCACGAGGATCGCGCCGTCGAAATCCACTGACCATGGCGTCCCCATGAGTGCAGTCACAAGCGCGAGATTCCCTCCGGCGAGTCGGCCTCGCGCTTTGCCCGGGCGCAGCACACGGGCCTCGTCGGCTACGCCACATGAATCGCGGTGATCGACAACCGCGCGAATCAGCGAATCCCTGGAGAACTCACTGAGATTGCCGCGCGCCGTTGGTCCGTGGAATGAAACGATGCCGCATTTCCGGTAAATCGCCGCATGAAGCGCAGTGATGTCGGAAAATCCAATTACCGGGCGCGGGTTGGATTTCAGCGCATCGTAATCGATGTCGCGCAGAAGCCGCATCGCTCCATAGCCGCCGCGAATGCACCATATCGCATCGACGTCATCATCGCGAAGCGCGCTATTGAAATCAGCAAGTCGCTCGTGATCCTCACCCGCGAGATAGCCGTGAAGCTTCGCGACATTTTCGCCCACCACGGGTGTCCAGCCGAGTGAGCGAACATTCTCCTGCGCCCGCTCTATGTGCGCCGCGTCAGGCAATATTCCGGCTGGTGCCACGAGCGCAACGCGAGCTCCCTCGCGAAGCGGTTCGATCGCACCGAAAAGATTTGTTTTCATTTGAAAGTCAAATTGAAAATGCAGGCTTTACGAGTCAAACAGGCTGGTGTACGACTTGCGGGGAAACCATTGATTTTCACCGGGAGCGCGTGTGGCAGACCAGAACAAAGGCGGACGGATTCGCGATCCGCTCGAAGAAGGAGAAGATAAAGCAGGCAGGATGGATACATCGCGAAGCCGGGAGGAAAGCATGACGGAGTCGGGAAAGGACGCATTCGGCGACAAGAGCGGAGCGCGAAATCCCGATTCGACACAGCAGGGGGATGGCACCAGCGATCCTGCTGACACGACCTACATCGGGCGCAGTGGCGAGCAGAGCCCGTCAGCGAGCGGAACTACTTCACTGGGCGGTGAGCCTCGCGATTCAGGCTCGAGAACCGGTGCTGGCGGAGTAGAGGGCGAGCGCGACAACCGATAAAACCGGGATTGCCGGGCCGGCAAATGACCGGCCCGGCAGCCTGGAATTCCCGTGCACAAATGAAAGTCTTTGTGGCAGGCGCGACTGGAGTCGTCGGGCGCCGCCTCATTCCGCTGCTGGTCGATGCAGGCGCGGATGTCACGGCAGTTGCCAGAACCGATTCGAAAGCATCGCAGCTTAAAAAACAGGGCGCGCGTCCAATGCGCGTCGACTTATTCGATCCCGCTCGCGTAGAAGAAGCGGTTGCCGGACATGATGCTGTCATAAACGTCGCGACGAAGATTCCATCGGGCGCGAGAGTCCTCATGCCCGGCGCCTTCAAGGAGAACATCAGGATTCGCACCGAGGCGTCGCAGAACATTGCTTCCGCCGCAATCTCGGCACGCGCTCGCGTTTTTATCCAGGAATCGTTCGCGCCCGTATATCCTGATCGCGGATCTGAGTGGATCGATGAGACAGTTCCAATTCAGCCTGCGAGTTACGTACGGTCGGTTATGGACGCCGAGTCAGCAGCGGACGAGTTCACGAAGAGCGGAGGACGCGGAGTGGTGCTGCGATTCTCCATGTTCTACGGGCCGGATTCATCGCTGACTCTCGACATGGTGAACGCAGTGAAGCGCGGCTTTGCGCCCGCACTCGGCGGCGGTGACGCTTACATGTCGTCGCTCTGGACTGACGATGCAGCGTCAGCCGTGTTCGCCGCACTCAGTGTTCCTGCGGGTGCGTACAACGTCAGCGACGATGAGCCAATGCCCCGACGCGACGTATTCACGCTCCTCGCTCAGGAGCTTGGAGTCAAACCTCCCAGGATCCTGCCGCGGTGGGCAAGTATGATGATGGGGTCTGTTGCGGACACAGTTGGGCGATCACACCGGATATCGAATGCAAAATTCCGCCAGGCGGCGAACTGGATCCCAAAGATTCCGAGTGTGCGTGAAGGCTGGAGGCTTCTCGTAGAAGAGATGGGAGGAACGTAATCGGCATTCGCGCTGCAGTGATTGGTGCGCTACCGTGGATCGTCACTCCTGTTGTTACGGCAATCCGCATCAGGAGATCGACGTCCCTCGACGACGAGAGCGGCTCCCCTCCAGCTGATCCGCCACTTGTAAGTGTCGTCATTCCCGCGCGCAACGAAGCACGCAACATCGAGCGATGCGTGCGTTCAGTGCTGCTCAATGATTATCCGCGCTACGATGTCACTATCGTCGATGACGCGTCGATCGATGGCACTGGCGACATTGCGCGCGAGATCGTGAAGGAAGACGGCCGGGTCCGCGTGGTCGAGACAAGCGGACTGCCGGAGGGATGGTTTGGCAAACAGTGGGCGTGCGAGACGGGAGCGCGATCGACATCGGGTGAGATAATCCTGTTTGCAGACGCAGACACGATTCATTCGAATGATCTCATCACTCGGTCAGTGAACATGATGACGCGACGCAACGCCGATTTGTTCTCAGTGATGGGACGCCAGGAGCTTGGCAGCTTCTGGGAGCGGGTCATTCAGCCGCAGGTCTTTTCGATCATGAGCGTACGATACGGTGGGATGGAGAGCATCACCAACTCGCCCCGTGTGAAAGACAAGATTGCAAACGGACAATGTCTTTTCGTGAGACGCGACACATATAACGAGCTTGGCGGACACTCACTCGTGAAGTCGCATGTCGCGGACGACATGATGATGGCGCAACGGTACTTCGCGCGCGGGAAGCGTGTTGTTCTCACTGAGGGCCTCAACCAGCTCTCGACGCGCATGTATACATCGCTGCGCGAGCTGATTCATGGCTGGGGCAAGAATGTATTTGCCGGCGGTCGTGACGCAGTTCCTCTCGGCGCGTTTGGCCAGGTTCTGTTTCCCTTCCTGCTTCTGAGCGGACCACTGATCGGTCTCGCGCCAACGATAGTTCTTCTCGCAGCGCTTTTCTTTCCAGTGAGTGCAACCGTTCTGCTATGGGCCGTAATTGCCGACGTTGCGCTCCTGCTGTGGTGGCTCTACGTGTATCGCTCGATTCGCGAACCGTTATGGTACGTACCTCTGTTTCCGCTTGGCGCAGCGGTGACGCTTTTCATTTTTCTGCGCGCGATCTCGAGAGGCCGGTCAGTTTCATGGAAGGACCGTCAGTACATTTCGCAATAGTGTGATGCTATCGCGTTTTGGCGTAATCATTGTTTTGCGATGCCCACAAAGATCCCGCTACGGTACGACGGCTTTCCCAATTGTATTCGCATCCGTCCCGAACCAGATCGTCCGCGTGGGCTTATGAAACACCATGTGGCGAATCGAACCGCCCCCGCTCTTTGCAACGGGAGTAATCGAGAACCAGGATTCCGTTTTCGGATCGAATGCTACGAGACGGTTCGGCTGCACGCCCGTCTCTACGAGCCACAGTCGATCCTTATCGTCTGATGTCATTGCATACGGCAGCGACATTTTAGCCGACGGCAGCGGATACTCCTTTACCTGGCCGGTATTCGGGTCGAATCTGCCGAGTGTGCCGCGGGTGTAATCGCCGTACCAGAGAATGCCGTCGGATGTGACTGCAATGCGTCGCGGATGTGCATCGCTGCTCGGCAGCGAGTGCTCGACGATTTTCATCAACGATGCATCGATCATCGCGATCTTGTTCGTGCCGAACTCGACGAACCACGGACGGTTCTTCGGATCGATCACGATTCCATACGGTCGGGAGTTCGCGGTAGGCGACTTGATGACGTGGACCTGACCAGTCGACGTGACAACGTGTCCAACGTAGTTCGCGTTCTGCGCGGTGAACCAGATGTTGCCTGACTTGTCGAAGACCAGCGTGTGCGGATCGTTTACCGCTTTGTCGGGCATCATATACGTCGTGATCTTGCCTGTTGCAGGATCGAGCTTGCAGATGCGTCCATTGCGATTGCCCGAGTACCACACCATTCCGTCATCTGCGACGATAAGATTGTGCGGATTGGTGCCGGCGTCGATCTCGTATCGCTTGAACTGTCCGTTCGCTGGATTCAGGTACGCAACGTAGTTGCCTGCCTGACCGACGAACCACACGCGTCCCTGCTTATCGAGGTAGGGATCGCGTGGCCGGGTCTTCTCCCAGGGCACAGTCCACTCCATGATCTGTACGGGCGCCACAACAGGCGCGGCGGTGGGGAGAAGTAGAATGGCAAGGGCGGCTGATCTCATCGGTACTCCCGGCGATTGCTGTTCGTCTTCACCTTATCGAAAGGTTCAGCCTGACGCCAGTCCAGCCTGCACGCTGTCACTGATCTTTGGCGAGGGCCGGCTTAGGCTCTGAGCTCACTGCGTTAGTTGCTGGCGCTGCGGCCTGATTTACGACGCTGCCGTCTGACCGCACCACCACTGTTGGAGCAGCAGCCGACGGCAGCTTGATGGCGCTCTCGGCGAGCGCATTGCGTGCAGCGGTCAGTACACGATCCTGCGCGCGAAGAACATCCGATGTTTTCGACTTGCTCCACCAGCGCGCGCGGATTGTGACAGTGCCGGCATCGAAGCTGATCACGATGACATCAGCTTTTGGATCAGGCAGAACATCCTCTGACTTTCGCATCACGTTCACGATTATCTGCTTTGCCCGGTTCACATCCTGATCCGCCGCGATCTTGAAATCGTACTCCAGGCGTCGCGTGTCGAACGCTGTGTTGACGGTTACCGAATTCTTGAAGAGCTCGGAATTCGGAATGAGAATGCGACGGCCATCGTAGGTCTTGAGCCAGGTTGCACGCGTCTGAATTTCCTCGACAGTTCCTTCATAGCGGTCATAGATGATCTGATCGCCAATCCTGAAGGGCCGCGAAAACAGAATGAGGATTCCGGCAAGGAAATTCTCGAAGATGTCCTTGAACGCGAAGCCGATCGCAATACCGCCGATTCCGAGAGCACTCACGAGATTCGCTGGAGTGAATCCTGGAAATGCCGCTGTCACCGCGACGAGCGCACCTACGATGAGAATTATTCCCTGTGCAATGCGTCCCATCGCAATGCGCAGCGTGCGATGCGACACGTCGCGACTCGTTGTACGTCTGACAATGAGTTTTACGACATAGCTCAGGAAATAGAAAAAGAGTGCAACCGCAATTGCGAATATCAGTCGCGGCAGTGAAGCACTGAACTGCTGCAGCATTTCGTGAACTGTGTTCCAACTCTCAGCTGAATCCATTTGTCGCGTCGTGAAATGATGTCAGGCCTGGATGAGCACCGGATGATGTTGCGCCCGTGCGCTCGCTATCCTCCGCCGCGCGGCTGCTCGCACAGTGCACGAGTGTCGCCGCAACGTCCCCCCTGATACGGCAGCTCGGCTTTGATTCCAGTCTCGTGCCGCTCTTCGAGCAGGCGGTCAAAACGCTCGACCTTCCGGACGATGTGAGGAATGTACACATCGCAGCTGGTCGTGAGTCTCTTCGCGCACTTGTTTTTGAAATTCGAGACAATGCAGAGCGGCGCGCTGCGCTCTCGAAAACAGCTGTGCGGCTCGCGGCAGCTGCGCCCCAGCTCAAGTTTCTTCTATTCGCTCTCGATAGCCGCGACTCGATCATCACGATCGCCGCGTTTTCGAATGACGGTACAAGACAGCGCCTTCATGCGCTCGGGTGCGATACGTCCAACGTGGTCGACAGCGATGCCGAAACGCTGTGTCTCCTCGCAGCAATTCGAGATACGCCGTCGGTTCTCACTCATTGCCGCTGGCTCGAGATACTTGGCCGGGAATCGATTGGTCGTCGTTTTTTTCGCCAGCTCGAGATGGTGGTCCGCGAGTTATCGGAATCTATCACCGGGCCAACATCGAGCGGGGATGCTGCAGAGCTTGCGCTGCTCTACGTGTCGCGCCTTCTCTTTCTCTCCTTTCTCGAGACAAAGGGCTGGCTCAATGGCGACCACGCGTTTCTCGAAAATCAGTATTCACGCAGCATGCTTGGCGGAGGCGGATTTCACAATCGCGTCCTGAAGCCCCTGTTCTTCGGAACGTTGAACACCAGCGTAGCAAGGCGGTCGCAGCGGGCGCGCGAGTTTGGACGTGTTCCTTTTCTGAACGGAGGCTTGTTCAACAAGTCGCCTGTAGAGATACGCACGAGAGATTGCCTCTTTCCCGACGAAACACTCGGGGACGTGTTTGGTCAGTTACTCACTCGCTATCGGTTCACCGCTCGTGAAGACGGCAATTCATGGACAGAAGCCGCGATCGATCCCGAAATGCTTGGCAAGGCCTTTGAGTCACTCATGTCATCGAGCCAGCGAAAGCAGAGCGGAGCCTTCTACACTCCGCAATCACTCGTGCGCGATGTAACGAGATCCGCACTGGTATACGGACTCGAGTCAGAGTCGCTCGGTCATGACCCAATAGAGCAGATATTGGCGGGATCTGTTCCCGGGCGTGCAGCGAGAAGGGAGCTTCTCGCGAGGATCGAGGGCATCAAAGTTCTTGATCCAGCATGTGGGTCGGGTGCGTTTCTCGTTCACATGCTCGAAGCCCTTGCTTTGCTGCGCGTGCGAGCGGGCGACCTCCGCCCTGAGCATTCGATACGCCGCGACATCCTGACTCGCTCGATATTCGGTGTGGACATCAATCCCACAGCAGTGTGGCTGTGCGAGCTTCGGCTCTGGTTGTCCATGGCGATCGACGATCCTGAGATCGATCCACTCAGGGTGGCGGCACTTCCCAACCTCGATCGTAACATCCGTGTCGGAGATGCGTTGTCCGGCGAGCCCTTTCGTGGGCTCCGCATCATTCGAAGTGGTGCGCAGGTGGCAAAGGTGCGCGCACGCTATGCGCGGGCAACGGGTCAGAGGAAAAAAGCTCTTGCCCGGGAGCTCGATCGGCTCGAGAGAACGTGTGCGGTTGCGTTCGAGAGGCAGCGCCAGCTTTCGCTGACTTATGAGAGGCGGGACATCCTCTCCACAGTGAGGTCGCGCGACCTGTTCGGCGATCGCCAGTCTCCCGATCGCCACCTCACTGAGCGGCTTGCTGAGATAAAGCGTGAGATGTCCCTGCGAAAGAAGAGCCTTCAGGCTCTCAACAATGGAGCTGCACTTCCCTTCTCCTTTGCAACGGGCTTCGCCGATGCAGCTAACGCCGGCGGATTCGATTTGATCGTCGGCAATCCACCGTGGGTCCGCACGCACAATCTCGATCAGCTGGAGCGCGCTCGACTGCGCGAGAAGTTCGAGGTTTATCGCAATTCCGCATGGATGAGAGGAAGTAGCCTTGCAGGTGCGAGGCGGGGATTCGCATCGCAGGTAGACGCTGCAGCTTTGTTCGTCGAGCGAAGCATCGACCTGCTCCGCCCAGGCGGTGCAATGTCTCTCATTCTTCCCGCCAAATTGTTTCGGTCGCTGGCGGGAGGCGGAGTTCGACGCGTGCTCGCTGAGCGCACAGACATTCGAGAGATCCACGATCTCACGAGCAGGGCGGAGCTGTTCGAAGCGGCCGTTTATCCGTCGATTATCACAGCATCGCGACGATGTGATACGTCGCGGGCGTCTACGACGTCTGTAGTATCCCATAGCGATGGGATTCCAACGCGATGGCAGTCGCGGATCGGCAGCTTGCAGCTGGACGATTCTCCGGGCAGTCCATGGCTTCTCGCGCCCAGGGAAGCTCGCGCCGCATTCGATCGAGTAACATCCGCCGGCATTCCGGTCTCCGAGACCAGCATCGGCCGGCCGCTTCTTGGCGTGAAGACGGGCTGCAACGATGCGTTCGTTGTCGACAAGAGCTTCGACATCGAGCCATGTCTCCTGCGAAAGGTGATCCGCGGTGATGGGGTCGGAAGATGGAGCATTGAGCCAAGCGACGACCGTATCATCTGGACCCACGATTCCCGCGGTCCCATCCCCGCTCTTCCGACCAAGGCTGCAAAATGGTTTGCGCATTGGCGGCGGCACCTCGAGCGGCGAACGGACGCCCGGCTTGCAAGAAAACCCTGGGCCCTGTTTCGAACGGAATGCATGGTGCCTGGTTCGGTGCGTGTGGTGTGGGCAGACATCGGACGCCGTCCGCGTGCTGCAGTACTCCCTGAAAACGACGATTCTGTTCCACTCAATACCTGCTACGTGATTCCGTGTAAGGACATACGTGATGCACTGACGATTTCAGCGATTCTCAATTCAGATATCGCGGCTGCGTGGCTCGCGCTGATCGCCGAGCCAGCACGAGGCGGCTACATGCGGTTTATGGGTTGGACTATTTCACTATTGCCGCTTCCGCGAGACTGGGAGCGAGCACGCGAAATCCTTGCTCCGGCTGCAGAGCGAGGAATGTCGGATAACCTGAGCGACGCCGAGCTCTCGGCCGCGGTGCTTCGTTCGTATCGTCTTACATCCCGCGATGTCGCGCCGTTATTGGGCCAATTGCCCGAATGAACCGTCTCCGCGTTGCGAGTGCCATCGATGCGCGCGCTGCGATTGCGAATGCCCTGCTTGCTCGCTCGCAACGCGCCTCATCGGTCGGAGAGATTCAGCTCAAGCCTCATCAGATCGAAGCGGTCGAGACCCTGCGTTCAGCGATAAAAGAGTTTGGCGGCGCACTACTCGCCGATCCCGTTGGAACGGGAAAGACCTTCGTCGCGCTCGCTCTCATCGATGCGGACTCAGACACAACGGTTGTAGCACCCGCAGTGCTTCGCGACATGTGGATCCATGCTGCGTCGATTGCATCGCGCCGCCTGCAGTTTGTTTCATTCGAATCATTGAGCCGGCGCCACGTTGACTCAACAGGCGGGAACATGGTAATCGTCGATGAAGCGCATCATGCACGCAATCCATCAGCCAAACGCTTTGCGAATTTGTCCCGCCTGGTTAGCGGGAAGAACGTTCTCTTGTTGAGTGCAACTCCAATTCACAACCGCCGCGAAGACCTCGTTTCGCTGCTGCGCCTGTTCATGGGGTCGCGGGCCGAGTCACTGAACGATGCTGAGCTGGCGCGCATTGTGATTCGGCGAGCGAAGCTTCGTGAGTCGACGCCAGGTTTTCCAGTGACAGGAGATCTCGACTGGTGTGAACTCACTGAGGATGACCGCATTCCGCTGATGCTTCTCGGTCTGCCGCCTCCGCTTGCACCAGCCGATGGCGGTGACGGCGGCGCCCTTGTCGCTCATTCACTCATCCGGCAATGGATGTCGAGCGATGCGGCGTTGATTGGTGGATTAAAGCGCCGTCTCGTCAGAGCCGAGGGATTGATCGCAGCACTCGAGGATGGAACGTGGCCATCAAGGGCCGAGCTCGCGTCATGGATATCTGGAGAAGACACGGTTCAGCTCGCATTCGCCGGGCTTCTTGCAGCGCCAACTCCAGAATCGCG
>DASUXX010000169.1:0-8256 GCA_036377755.1 Gemmatimonadaceae bacterium | reverse complement strand
AAATGAGCATATTCGATCGCATAGCGCGGCTTTTCAGGGCGAATGTCAATGACCTCATCTCTTCGGCGGAACAGCCGGAGAAGATGCTGAACCAGATCATCATCGACATGCGCTCTCAGCTCGTTAAGGCAAAGCAGCAGGTTGCTGCCGCTATTGCCGACGAGAAGCGCCTTCAGGACCAGACCGCCCAGGAGCTCCGCGAGGCAGAGGAGTGGGAGCATCGTGCAATGCTCGCGGTGAAAGAAGGCCGCGACGATCTTGCAAAGCAGGCTCTCATGCGCCGGCAGGAGCACGTGTCGCGCGGCTCGCAGCTGCAGCTGACATGGGAAGCGCACAAGCAGGAGACCGAGCGGCTCAAGGATCAGCTCCGCGGTCTCAACGACAACATCGAAGAGGCATCGCGTAAGAAGAATCTTCTTCTCGCCAAGCAGCGCCGCGCTGATGCGCAGAAGCGGATTTCGGAGACGATGTCTTCGATGTCGGAGAAATCCGCGTTCGAAGCGTTCGCCCGCATGGAAGAGAAGATCGACCAGAACGAGCGGCAGATTCGCGCGCACATCGAGATCAACGAAGAGTTCTCGGGCGACCGTCTCGCTCAGGATTTCAAGCGGCTCGAATCAACCGCGGGCAATGCAAGCGCAGACGCGCAGCTGCTGCAGCTCAAGCAGAAGATGGGTCTCCTCGCCGCGCCTTCGCAGTCTGAAGCAAGCAAGCAGCTTGGCGCAGGCGAGGGACAGGCAGAAGAGCTCGAGGCAGAAGAGATTCACGACGAGAATCCAACGACTTGACTGACGCACTGAGCGGCGGGCACTTCAAGCTCGGCACAGCGCTCGCGACAATCATCCTTACCATCCTCATTTTGTGGATGGTGGGCGCAACAGCAGATGTGTTCCTTCTGCTGTTCGTCGCAATCATTTTCTCGTTGTACCTCGGCGCGGTTCGCGACATACTCGTAAATCGCGCACACCTGCCCGACCGGCTGGCGTTTTTCTTTGCAGTAGTCGGAACGCTCGTCGCGATAATCGGGTTGTTCACGCTCCTTGTTCCACCGGTTGTCGAGCAGACGCGGGAGCTCATCACCGTCCTGCCTGCGACGATCAGCAAGTGGGAGTCGGGGATAGATCGCTTTGCGGCGCGCTTCCCCGCGTTGAGAGAGGTGTGGAAACCGGGAGAGCACAAGGTAATCCACGCCGTCTACGATCAGGTTTCAGCGGGCGCGGGCGAGGTCGTTCCGAAAGTGTTCTCGCTCGTGCATGTGATGATCGAAGTGTTTGCGGTATTCGTGATGAGCATCTACATGGCGCTTCAGCCGGGCGTCTACCGCGAATGGCTCATCGCATTGTTTCCGCCCGTTCATCGTGACCTTATTCGCGATGTGCTGCGCGATCTCGCGGACGCACTAAGGTCGTACATCGTTGCGCAGCTCCTCGCGATGGCGATTCTCGGAACGTTCACCGCGATTGGACTCTACATCCTCAACGTTCCGTACTGGCTGACCTTCGGAATATTCACGGGCCTCGTTGCCGTGGTTCCGTTCTTCGGAAGTCTTCTTTCGACCATCCTGCCCGCTCTGATTGTACTGGGCGGTCCCGGAGGCGGAACGCGCGCCCTGCTCGTGATTCTGCTCGGCGTGATCGTACATCTGTTCGAGGGCAACGTTGTCTCTCCCCTTGTGATGTCGCACAAGATCGAGCTGCCACCGGTTCTTACGATCATGGCTGTGCTCGTCGTCGGGAAAATTCTCGGTCCGCTTGGCTTCGTGATAGCAGTGCCGATGCTCGCATCGGTGATGGTGATCGTGCGGCGCATTCTGATCAACCGCATCTACGAAGGGAAAGGATTCCGTAAAAGCACTCGCGACAGGTCATTCGTACTGCGCGTTCCTGCGCCCGACGGAGGAGTGCTTCTTCCAACCGAGCCATTGATCGATGTCCTTCACTTCAGGCAGAAGGCAGAGCTTCCCGTCCCGCCGGTAGTCGTCAAGACAGCGTAGCCTCATTTCGATTCGCTGCGTTTGCGATTGGTGACGCGGCAGCACTCGACGTCCGTAAAATTCGCGCGATGCCGATCCTCTCGGTTCGCGGTGTTTCCAAGTCGTTCGCTCGCGGTCTGGCGCGGAGTGCGCCGCGCTCGCTCGCCCTGGCTCAGATAGATCTCGACGTATCACGCGGCGAGGTGATTGGCCTCTTCGGGCCGGAGGCTTCCGGCAAGACCACTCTGCTGCAGTGTATTGCCGGCCTTTTGCGTCCGGATGCGGGAGATATCGAGCTGCACGGGTTGCCCATAAATATGGGCAGGCGCGGTCGTGTTATCGCCTACGCGCCGGCAGTCCCTGTCTTCTATCCATTTCTTACGCCGCGGGATGTCATCTCATTCGAATGCGCACGCTTGACTCGCCAGGCCTCGTCGAGCGAGATCGACAACCTCCTCGGTATCGTGGAGCTTTCACATCGTTCTCACTTTCCCGTGCGCGAGCTGTCACGTGATGAGATTAAGCAGGTTGCAGTCGCGGAATCACTTTGCGGCCATCCCGATGTCCTGCTCATCGACACGATGGCAACGGAACGAGTGGACGAACGTGTGATTGCGCGCGTCGCGGCACGCGGTCCTGCAGTGATCATCGCGGTTCGCGATTGCAGTCACATCGCATCAGTTGCGACTCGTCTCATACATCTCGACGGGGGCAGAGTAGAGCGCTCGTTCACTCCCGAGCCTCAGCTGATGTTCGTCGCTGAGCGCCTCCATTGATCGAGCAAAAAGAAAGAGCCCGGCAACGTGCCGGGCCCTCTGTCAGTCTCCTGTCCGCTATGGCACGACAGTCGAGCCGCCACCGCCTGTACCTCCTCCACCAGGTATCTCATTACCGCCACTTTGCAACGTTAGCTCGTTAAGTGGCGGAAGCTTTGTAATCGTCGGGGATTTCCACTCACGACGCTGATGTCGAGAGCGCTCGAAAGGATGATCGTTCGCCGGCAATCCGTTCATTATTTGATCTTCGAGATAATTGCCTCTAGCCTTGCGATTCTCTCTTCGAGAGAAGCGATCTTGGCGTCTTTTTTCTTCATTTCTGCCTGCATTGCGATCGTGCGTGCGTCGAGTGCCTTTGCGCCTGCGATACCGATTGAGGCGGCGTCCTGAATCGCGATTTCCTTGTCACTGCTACCGAGCTTGAATTCGCGGTAGAAGTCCTGGGCCATGGGGCCAACGTGGCGGGGCTTGTTGACTTCGTCCTTGAAGTTCCACTCGGTGACTGGAATCCGGCGCAGTTTCTTCAGAATGTCTTCGCCGCTCAGCTTCCGGAAATTTTCCTTTGTGTTGCGGTCAGAGGTGCACTGAATCGAGGCGCCACCAGCGGCAATGTTGCAGCCGTTCGTCAGCGTTGCATTCGAGCGGAAGCGGAATCCGCCCGCAGCGCGGACTGCAAACTCGTTGTTTGCGATTGCTTCGATCGAATCCGTAGTCGACGCATCACCGAAAACTTTGGCGCCTGTGTGACCGTTGGTCGATGCACGGTAACCGAACGCCATCGAGTAGTCGGCATCAGCCGTTGTGGTGTACCCGATGGCTACAGCCGCGTCTCCGTCGGACCAGTTGTTATTACCGATTGCGACACCCGTATGATCGAGAACATCGTTATTGAGGCCGAGTGCAATGCCGCACGTACCGATGTTCGGATTGACTCCCCAGATTTTGTTGCCGCTCCCGAGGGCCATACCGCATTGAGCCGAAGCTTCGACCGTATTCGCATTGCCCATCGCGAACGAATAAATCCCAGCGGCCTTGTTCAATGCACCGCCTGCCCAGCTGTAGTATCCAATGTTGGCCTCGTCGAACTGAAGACCTGCGTCCGCGTACCCTGCGCGGAAGGCAACCTTGCCCGGATACCACATCATGCGCCATCCCGCGCCGCTTGCGGGTATGATGCCCGTGGTGATCTGGCCGAGCGCGACGAAGCCGCCGGCACTATCCACGCGAAACCTGTCGCCGGCTGGTGATCCCGAGCGAAGCTGCAGGAGAATGTCCGCCTGGGCTGCAGCCTCACGCGGAGCGCTGCCAACCCCGGCAATCAGGAGGGCGAAAATAAATACCAGGCTGCGAACGCGTGTCATCGGAGAAACTCCCGCAAGTGAAAGTGAAGTCATTTGGAATGTTTTGCGTCTGATCGAGGTCAACGTCATGGGCGTACCCTCACGCGGTGCAGGGCGTTGCGCAGTCGTCCCCCCTGCGCCACCAGGCGGCCGCCGGTGATGTTCATGTTCGTGTTGAGACTGTAGCTGCCAAGGAACCGGGCATTTCGATAGTCGACATTGCTGATCCCACCGCTGATTGTCTGCGCGGTGCCCTGGAAGATCATGCGGCCAGTGCCCAGGATCGTTCCGGTGTTCGCATGATCGATCGACGCGTTAAGGCTGAAGTCGAACGAACCAATGTTGATGAATGGCGCAGTTCCGCCATCCTGCATGATCACGCCGCCAATGGCAGTGTTCTGTGTGAAGACAGGGTAATTCGGCCGGTCTGCAGGGACGACGGCAGTATCGAGAGACGACGGAGCAACTGGATGCGGTGACAGGCCAACGACTCCCCAGTTCGATGACTGGTTCCAGTCGGTGCTCGCGTTGCCGGTCCACACCCGCTTCACCCCAGTCGTGGTCACCTGCGCAGTTCCCACGCGAAGGCCGCTCGTTGCGGTTACCATCGTTGTGCCCGAGCGAATACCGACCATTAATCCCGTTGAAAGATTGATGTCTACGACACTCAGATCACCGCTCGACCAGGTGACAGTTGCGCCCGGAACGGTTTCCCCCATTGCATTGCGGACCACCGCGCTCGCCTGCTTCTCAACCCCGGGGACAATAGTGTAAGGATCGGGCTGTATCTCGATGTAGCCATCAGGAAACTGCACGGCGGCGTTTACAAGAAGTGTGAAAGCAAACGTGCTGACCGTTGACGGCATGTTGAGCTTCCATTGCTTTATCGGCGACGTCTCGAATTCACTGAGAACCGCGTTGTACTGGTAGTACGGCTGTGCCGGTCCCGTGAACGTGTCGACTCCATCCGCAACGACGTTGATTGCGCCGGTCCCGCCCGTTACGGTCGGACCAGATGCGAAGAAAACACGCACCCCTGACGGATCGAGAGTCGATCCGTCGAGCGTTCCAAGCGGCTGCGGAATGCGGTTGCGCACCGACGTATTGAATGTGAAGTCACCCGTGCCGGCGTCGTAGTTGGCGTTGTTGGTGATCACATCGACGTAAACGTGCTGGTTGCCAATCAGGATCTTCGCGCCCTTTGTGTCGCCTGAAGATTCCGACTCCTTCTCACCGCATGTCACCATCAGCTTGCTGCGATCGGCAATACAGTTGACGACAGTGAGATTTTTGCTTCGCTCGAGAGACGAGCCTTCTTCTCCGGATCCGCCTGAGGCGTCTGGAGCGTTGGGTTGTTCGGAACACGCAGCCAGGAGTGCGGCAAGTGCAATCGCCGTCTTTCGCCTCCATGTCCATCGCATTCCGCTGATGACCCGGGAATTCATTTTGTGCATGCAGCGGGTTCCGGCCTCAGTGGATGAAATAATTCAGTGCGCACGTGAGTCGGGCGCGCGCACTATCTAAGAAACTCTTTCGTTCAAATCAACAGCGATTTATGAAAGTGCAGCGTCCAGTTGTGGCTTGCCAGTATTTATGGGCAAGTTGGGACGTTGCGCGTGTAACTTTTTTGTTATGAAAAAGGAAAGGCCCCGCTTTGGGCGGGGCCTTCCTGCATTGCAATACTCTATCTCTTCTGCAGCAGAGCTTCGAGTCTTGCGATTCGTTCCTCGAGAGACTCGATCTTCTTGTCCTTCGCATCGATCTCTGCCTGCATTCGGCGTGTTCTCGCTTCCAATGCCTGCACACCGGCGAGGTTCACTCCGTCGAGATCACTCATGTTGATGTGCTTGTCGTCGGAGTTGAGGCGGAACGCCTTCTGGAAATCCTGCGCCATCGGCCCGATATGCTTTGTCTTGTCCGGATCGTCCTTGTAGTTGTAGACGCTGACCTGGATCGCGCTGATGCGCTTGAGAATATCTTCGCTCTTCAGGCTGCGGAAATTCTCCTTGACGTTGCGATCGGAGATCGTCGTCCACGACGTTGCATTCGGAGCGAGCTGTACGCCGAGGGTCTTTCCGGCGTTGGTATAGAGCCGGTATCCGCCCGCATAACGTGCATTGAACTGGTTGTTCGCGCTTGCCATGACCGAATCCGTGTTGGATTCGTCGCCGATGTTGAAGCTGCCGTCATGACCGTTGGCCGAAGCGCGGTGACCGAGAGCAACGCAGTAGTCACAGTTTGCGGTCACCCGATATCCAATCGCGATCGCGCCCTGGCCACCAGCGGTGTTCGTGAATCCGATCGCCGTACAGCCAAATCCGGTGCACCGGTTCGAGGCACCGGCGGTAAAGCCGGCAGTGCCGCTCACTGTGTTGCTCGAGCCAAACCCCGCGCCGTCGACGCCCGTAACCTCGACGCCATCACCAAACGCAAAGGTGGCAAACGCACTGGCCTTTGTCTCATTGCCGCCCGCCCAGGAATAGAATCCGATGTTCGCCTCATCCCACTGCGTTCCAGGGGAGCCTGGCGTTGCAGGGCATTGGCCCGGACTTCCCGCACGGAAAGCCGCGCGGAACGGATGCCACATCAGGCGAAACCCGCACCCGCTTGCGGGAATGATTCCAACGCCAAGGCTGCCAAGTGCAACGACACCGCCGGCGGAATCGACACGGAAGCGATCACCTGGAGGTGAGCCCGAGCGGAGACGAAGCAGAATGTCCGACTGCGCGGAAGCCTGCTGAGGCATCGCTGCTGCGCCCGCGACGACAATACCAGACGCAACGACAACGTTGCGAAAAAAACGCGAAAACATCGATGTCCCTCTTCTGATTGTTATAGTTGCATTCATCATTGATTTTCCTGCTAGAACGATTGCGCCTGGAGACGGAAGCCCTGCGTGGTCACTCGTCCCAGGTCAACTCTCAGCGGCGCGCGCGAATTCACATTGCCGGCCAGCGAGTATGAGCCACTGAATCTCAGGAACGGCATGTTGAGTCCCGCAATTGTCCTCGCAACTCCCGTGAGGATCAGCGATCCCGACGTGTTGCCGATCGCACCGCTGTTGGTGACGAGCACATCTCCCGATGCAGTCATGTTGAACGCATTGAGACTGAGCGACGGTGTCGTGCCGCCCGGCGTGATATCGACTACCTCGATTCCACCGACGCTCTCATTCTGAAAGAGCGAAGGGAAAATCGGTGCAGTATCAGGAACGACGATCGAATCTGTCGGTTCAGGCTTGATCGAGTCCGGAAGCCAGTTCGCCCGGTTCTCATAGTTCGTGACACCAGCTGCACCCGTCCACGTTCTTCTGATTGGCTTCACGAACACCGTGAGCTTGCCGATCTTCAAGCCATCCTGCGCGATGATCGTGACGTTGCCCGTTCGCTTTGGATTGATCAGGCCATTGGCATCGATGGTGGCGCGAGTCGTGTCACTAACGGACCACGATATTGTTCCCGGTGACGAGACGACGGTGCCATTTGCGTTTCTCACCGTGTATGTGGTCTGCTTGTCGTCGGGCGGCCGCAGCTGACTCACCTGCAGGTCGATGTATCCATCCGGCCTCGGCACCTGAGTCGAGACAAGCAGCAGGAAGCTGAATGTCTCCACGGTGGAGGGCATGTTCAGCTGCCACGTTCGCGGTGATGATACTTCGAACTGGCTCAGCACTGTGTTGTACTGATAGTAGGGCTGGTTCATTCCTGTGAACGTGCCTATGCCGTCGCCCGCGACAGTGATTGCTCCTGTGCCTGAAGTAACAGTCGGGCCAGACGAGAAGAAGACTCTTACACCTTCGGGGTCAGGTGCTTCGGCTCCAGTCGTATCCCTCGTGCCCATTGGCTGCGGAATCAGGTTTCTCACAGTGACGTCGAACGTGAACGCGCCGGTGCCGGCACTGTAGTTCACGTTGCTCGACTTCACAGAGACAAACTGGTCCTGACCGCCGATGAGAATGTTGCTCGCACCAGAAGACTCTTCATTCTTCTGCGGGCCGGCCGTCGGCGATCCGCACGTCACTGTCCGCTCTGCAACGCTCGCGTCGCAAAGCAACACTGCGACAACTGAGCTCTTGTCGAAATCCTTGTCTGAATCTCCGTTGTTCTTTGCAGAGGGAGATGTCGGCACATCCTCGCTGCAGGCTCCCGCAATCGCCGCAACAGTCAGT
>DASUXX010000168.1:0-4482 GCA_036377755.1 Gemmatimonadaceae bacterium | reverse complement strand
GGAACTTCAAAATCACCGCATCACCTTTATCAGTTCAACGCGAGACACTCTTGAGGAATCGCAGGCCGCTCCTTCACCTGCTTCGCAATAACGGGCCGTCCAAGTCTTCTGGCATTCTCGCACATGGACGTAAGAACGGGGCCCCACCCTCTCCACGGCTCGACGACCTCGGCATCGATGAGCTGATATCTTCGCCGCAACTCCGCTCGATACCATGAAGCCGGCAACAACGGGATCGTCACCGTTGTTACGTCAGTGCGGTAATTCTCAACCTGCTGCATGTACCACACTGGATAAGTGTCGTTATCGCCATACGCGAAGATCACTGCATTCTTCGGCGCAGGCTTGAGGATCCGCATCGCGCTGTCACGCGGTGCAACCGAATCGAGTCCGACGCTTCGCGCAGTCGCGGGAAAGTTGAGAAATGCCGGCAGCACCGCGACCCCAACTCCAGCCAGTGACCATCGCGCGCCGAGTCTTTGAAACGCCTTCACTGAACCAGCGCCTGCCCACAGCCCCCAGCACACGAAAGCAAGCGCAAAGAAATAGTCGCGCTCGCGCGCTTCGTGTTTTGCACCAGGTGGAAGGAATCCGTCACCATACGAAGGACTCGCCTTCATGTTGAGATAGGCAATCACACCGAGCGAAGCGCATACGAACAGGAATGTCATCACTCTCCAGCTCAGAATGTCCGTGCGGCGATGCCACATAAATCCGATCGCGCCGAATATCATGAAAACAATGGTGAACGATGTTCGCGCAATCGACGGGGGCGGAGATGGGTTCAGTCCAAGCGCGACCTGCCAGTCAGCATACTCGAAGAAATTTCCTATCTGGATGTACCACGGCGCCTGGCGCGGAAAGAATGACACAGGCTGGTATTGCTTGCGCGTGATCACATCGAGAAATGCCTGCCACGTCGCGGGATTTCCCTGATTCACTCCCGGATCGTGCTGCGCGCGCACGAGCATGAATAAAACAGCAGACGCTCCGATGGCTCCAGCCGCGACCATCGCGATCACGGGAATCTTCATCTCACGCCATGCGTGCAGCGCGAGAAGAATCGCCGCAGGCGCTGCAACGAGTGCAGACAATTGCAGCGCCCACCCGAGTCCGAAGAGATACGCGAGAAGCACGAGCCATTTCGATTCCTTTCTCACTCGCGCATGTTCTGCAACGAGGATAGACAGCGCCGACATGAGAAGCGCTGGTGCGTATACCTCTGTCTCATTTGCGTTGAGCCACACGCTCGACATCAGGCCTGCGAGTATTCCGCCTGAGATCGATGAAAGTGAATCGCGCGTCCATCGAAACATCAGCGTTGCAAATATTCCGCACGCTAGAGCAGTCGATACCGCAGACAAAAGATTGACGGCTCGTGCGAAGCCGAGAATCGGAGCGAGCGCCCTTCCCCACACATTTCCAACGAGGATGAAGAGCGGCGTGCCCGGCGGATGCGGAATGCCGAGCGATTTCATCGCCGCTAGAAATTCTCCGGCGTCCCAGTAGGTGACACCGGGAGCAAGCGTTACGAAGTAGATGACGAACAGCGACAGGCTGACAATTGCGCCCGGCCGCAGGCGCTTCAGCTCAGGTTCTGCCATGCCTCATCGAGCACCCGCCTGTTCACGCCGACGTTATGAACGCGAAAGATCCTTGCCCCGCGCCTCAGTGCGAGAGCGTTGAAGAACGCCGTTGCCTGATCGCGCTCTTCGAGTGTGAGCGGACCGCGATTCATGGCATCGGTCAGCATCCGCTTTCGCGAAAGTCCAATGGCGATCGGACAATCATACGTCCTGAACGCCTCGAGCCCGTCGATCAGCGCTCGAGAGTGCTCCGTCCGTTTTGAGAATCCAATCCCGGGATCGAGAGCAATGTTCTTTCTGTCGACACCCGCTTCCTCCGCTAGCAGCAGCTGCGACCCGAGCTCATCGAGAACCTCGTGCACAACGCGGGCATACGTTGCGTTCTCATACGAGGCCATGTTCGACACATCGCCTCGCGAATGCATCAGAACCACTCCCGCGCCGGCCGATGCAGCAACGGCCGGCATCTCCGGATCGAGTCGCATCGCCGAGACATCGTTGATGATGCTTGCTCCTGCATCGATCGCGGCACGCGCGACATCGGATTTGGTCGTATCAATCGAGATGACGAAATCGGGCAGCTGACGGTGCAATTCCTCGATTACCGGAACGACGCGATCCGACTCCTGCGCGGCCTCGACTGGAACAGCTCCGGGTCTCGTTGATTCACCGCCGATGTCGATGATGTCTGCGCCCTCATCGATCATCCTCATCGCGTGAGAGAGTGCAGTCTCCGGCGAAAAAAAATTACCCCCGTCACTGAAACTGTCGGGGGTAACATTCAGGATTCCCATAACAATGGGATGATCCAGCACGAGGTCGCGCGACTTGAGCCGCCAAATCCTGGGGCTCGAGTCGCGCTGCTGCATTAAGCGGGAGCGACCTCCGGACCACCAAAGAGCGGCGGCTTCGCTGCCTTGGGCTGAAGCACAGGCTGATTGGCTGGAATCGCCGGCGGATTCGAAGGAGGCGTGGGACGCGGAGGAAGCTTCTCACCACGCTCGAGAGCCATCACCTCTTCACCGCTAAGTGTCTCGCGATCGAGCAGCGCCTCTGCAACGCGATGCAGAAGATCCATGTTCTCTGTCAGAGTCTCCTTCGCGCGATTGTATGCTTCCTTGATCACGCGTGAGACTTCTGCATCGACGAGCTGCGCAGTGCGCTCTGAAACCTCGCGGCGCGTCTGAAGCTCGCGGCCAAGGAAAAGCTCCTGCTCATTGTCGCCGACGAGAATCGGACCGATTGCATCAGAGAGACCCCACTGTGCGACATAGCGTCGTGCAAGGGAAGTCGCCTGCTGAATGTCGCTCGCCGCACCAGTCGTCACGCGGTTACGTCCGAACACGAGCTCTTCCGCAACGCGTCCGCCGTACATGCGAACGAGATGCGCCTCGAGCTGTTCTCGTGTGATCGATACGCGATCGTCTTCAGGAAGTGTGAACGCTAGACCCAGTGCGCGACCACGCGGAACGATCGTCACCTTGTGAAGCGGATCGTTCCCGACAGTCTTGACGGTGCAGACTGCGTGACCACCTTCGTGATACGCCGTGAGCTTGCGCTCCTCGTCCTTCATGACCATCGACTTACGCTCAGCGCCAAGCATGACCTTGTCTTTCGCATCCTCGAGGTCCTGCATGTACACCTTGTCGTGATTGCGACGCGCTGCGAGCAATGCACCTTCATTCACGAGATTCGCGAGATCGGCGCCGGACATTCCCGGAGTGCCGCGCGCGAGTGTCGTGATGTCCACATCCTCAGCCATCGGCTTGTTGCGGATGTGAACCTTGAGAATGCCTTCGCGGCCGCGAAGATCAGGCGCGTCGACGACGATCTGTCTGTCGAAACGGCCAGGTCTCAATAGCGCAGGGTCGAGAACGTCAGGACGGTTGGTCGCTGCGATGAGAATGACTCCATCGTTCGACTCGAATCCATCCATCTCCACGAGGAGCTGGTTGAGAGTCTGCTCGCGCTCATCGTGTCCACCGCCAAGTCCGGCTCCGCGGTGACGACCGACTGCGTCGATTTCGTCGATGAAGATGATGCAGGGAGCGTGTGCCTTGCCCTGCTCGAAGAGGTCACGCACTCGTGATGCGCCAACGCCGACGAACATCTCGACGAAATCAGAGCCGGACATCGAGAAGAACGGACGACCCGCCTCGCCCGCGACCGCACGCGCGAGAAGCGTTTTACCGGTTCCCGGAGGTCCGACGAGAAGAGCTCCCTTTGGAAGGCGTCCGCCAAGTTTCGTGAACTTCTGCGGGTCCTTGAGGAACTCGATGATCTCCTGAAGCTCGACCTTTGCTTCATCCGCGCCCGCAACATCTGCAAACGTGACTTTCGGAGAATCTGCAGTGAGCAGCTTGGCTTTCGACTTTCCGAATGAGAAAGCTTTTGCGCCGCCGGCCTGCATCTGACGGAGGATGAGAATCCAGATTCCGAAGATGATGATGTACGGCAGCAGCATGAGGAAGAAGCTGCCGATGGACGGGCTTCTGTCTTCTGCAACGATCTGAACGTTCTTCTCGTTCAGGAGCTTCACTTCATCTTCCGAATTTGCAACTGGAAGGCGAACGGTGAAGCGATTCACCGGACGGCGATTGATGAGAACCCGGTTGCGGAAATCACCAACGATTGCGCTGCCGCCCTGAATCTTGGCGGTGGCAATGTTGTTCGCTTCGAGCTGTTCACGATACTGCGTGTACGAGATCGTGGGCGCAGCATCGCGCGAACCTGACGTATATGTGAAAAGGGTTCCGGCAAGGAGAGTGATGAGGACCCAGAATGACAAGGTCTTCGAGAACTTCCCCCAGTTACGCGGTCCCTTTGGCTTCTGATTGATTGGTGGCATTTACTGCAAGCTCGCTATGTACGGCAAATGGCGGAAATTCTCCGCGTG
>DASUXX010000167.1:0-4414 GCA_036377755.1 Gemmatimonadaceae bacterium | reverse complement strand
GATGCTATGCTGCAAGCGAGTCATATAATCTGCGAGCGAAGCGAGCATACACTAGATCGCTTGTCAGCATCAGCGTGTGTTAGTCAGACGTCGAGACCAGCTTTCACGGCAATAACTCTGCAAGGCGATCACGCACGTGCTTGCGGTATAGAACCTCGACACAGACGATTCTTTCATCGACCGCGTCGACAATGAGCATGCCTTCTTCGGCATCCAAGTCGACGGTACGATGATTGGGGCCGTAACCCAGTCGAGGCTTTGGCGCTGTGTAAAACGTTCCGCAGAAATCGTCTCCGCACCTGCAACGGTCAATAATACGCAACTCGTCGAGGGTGCTCGCCAGTTCGAACTCGTCTTCAGACCGTAATCGTTCGCGTAATTCGTCAGTGAGATCTGGGAACACTTCAATAAGTAGTCGAGGGTGCTGCGCATTCATATTGAGCCGCTCGTCTGACTAACGCCTGTCGTTATGCTGCAAGCGAACTAAATAAGAGCGAGCGAAGCGAGCGCACAATAGATCGCTTGTCAGCATCAGCGTGTGTTAGAGAGCAGCCGCTTGGGCTTTCGTCGCGCGCTCAAGTCGAAGAACCATAGTAATGTCATCGCGTTGCGTTTTGGCTGCATGCATCTCGATGAGCGCTGGATCTTCGCTCAGCTCGACGCATCGGTACTCACCCATGTAGACCCACTCGTTGGATCGTCGCTTTAGAAAGACGGGGATAGGGCCGCGTTGCTCGTAGAGAACTCGTGCCCACCGCTCAATTTCGTCCCCTGTGCCTGGGAGGATGATACTTGGCGCATCAGGATTCAACGCCTTATCGAACGCGCCATAGGTGATCTTCCCTCCAACGTGCGGCAAGTAATCTTGAACGCCTCCGCCAAGATGGTCGCTGATGTATGAGCGCTTATACGACTTATTTCGTTCGAACTGCATAGAGACGATGCCTGTCTGCTCTCTAACGCCTGATGTTATGCTGCAAGCGAACCGTATAAATAGCGAGCGAAGCGAGCAACATTGAATCGCTTGTCAGCATCAGCGTGTGTTAGCCGACGCCCTTCAAAGGTGACGAACCTTCACGGCAACGACCGGATCGCCGTTTCCATCAAGCACGTCTCTATAAAACTGAACAGAATCGGGAACCACTGGGAATATTCGTCGAATCGCCTCTTGACCGACGACAGTCAGGATGACTCGATTATTCCGTGAACGGACGGTAACGGCAGGATCGACTCGCGGAATGGAACGAGGTATGTCACCAATACAATCCGAGCAGTACGTATCGACGGTTGTATTGGCAATTCGAAGAAGGCTATCCAAAGGCCCTGCGTGAGGTCCACCAGGCCTCCAATAAACGGCGCTACCCACGCCGTCGGGATCTTTGCCGAGGCGTTCCTCATTGATACCCAAGTTACCATCCATACGTACTCGGGGTTTCCTTCGTACGCACCTTTCGCAGGAACGTGCCATCGGAAGGTGGTTGCTATTTCGCTCGGGAAAACGAAGATCGCTTTTGTCTCACTGATGACGGCTTGGGGCTGGTCGGAAATGTAGAGCTTCGGATCAAGCCTATGGTGCGAACACCCACCGATTAGAAGAGCTAACACTCCGATTGCATTGATATGATGAACTGTCACGTGCGTCGAAGTCGGCTAACGCCAATTAGACTGCGAATTTAGACTGCGAGCGCGGGAAAAAGCGACATTTTCTTGCAGTCTAATCTTGGCCGGCATTCGCCGCGAGCGCTGCTAAGACCTTCTGGCATCGACATTTAGAGCAAGGCTCATATCTGTGAGCCCGGAGTTAGACTGCGAGCGCTCGCAGTCTAAAACCGTTCACTTCGAATCCTGCTTGGAGCATCGCAAATAACATCCCTCACAGCTGGTCCGCTGGACTCTTTACTCCAAGTCCGCCCCGGTTCAGCACATGAGTGTACTTCATCGTCGTGCTGAGATCACTGTGGCCAAGCAACTGCTGAATCGTTCGAATGTCTGAGCCCGACTCCAACAGGTGCGTAGCGAAGGAATGTCGAAATACATGACATGTTACCCGCTTTGTAATCCCGGCCGAGCGAGCCGCTACGCCAAGCGCGCGCTGTACCTGGGTCGCATGCAAGTGGTGCCGCCTAAGCACTTCTGACGAATCAACAAAGGTCCGGGTGGCCGGAAACACGTAAAACCACGACCACTCTCGATCCGCATTGGGCAGTTTGCGGGCAAGTGCGCCATCGATGCCCGTCACGCGAGCATGTCGACGCCGATCAGATTGCCACACCCGCCGCGAGCTGCGAAGCTGCCTTTTTACCTCATGAACGGCGGATTGGGCAAGAGGCGTGCGGCGATCCTTGTTGCCCTTGCCACCTCTCACTGTGATCTCCCTCCTCTCCAGATCGATGTCCTTCACACGAAGCGACACACACTCGAGAATTCGCAACCCGCTCCCATATAGAAGGGAAACAATGAGCCTGTCAGGCTCTCGCAATTTTCGGAGGATTGCGCGAACCTCCGAAACCGAAAGAACCACCGGCACGCGCACTGGCCGGGAACTCGGCACAATATCCCCAAGCGGCTCGAGCGGGTGTCGCAACACCGACGCGTAAAGAAAAACCAGCGCAGCAGTGGCCTGCTTTTGCGTGGACGCCGATACACGCTGTCGTACTGCAAGATCGGAGAGAAAGGCACGAACGTCCGCTTCATCGAGATCGAGCGGATGATGCAAGCCATGAAACTTGATGTAGCGGACTATCCAGGCAGTGTAAGCCTCCTCCGTGCGACGAGAGTAACGCCTCTCGCGCATGGCTCGCCGCACCCTCTCCATCAGTCGATACTTGCGCTCCGGCTCAGGAGGCGCATTCAACTGGCTCGCAGGGATCAAAGGCAAGGGCATCATGCAAGCTCCGGCCAGCCCGCATCGTCAGCCGCATCGAAATATTACGACTGGTGCTCTATCGACTCCGCATCGAAACGTTGCGACTAACGCTTCCTGTGCGCAAGACGATTGATCAACACCGCAGCTCGCTCCGTTGAGCGCGGGATCGATCGCAAATTCACAGTCTCCTCCGGCGTATGCGAGCGAGATCCATCCACGCCAAGCCCATCGAGCGCATCAGCATACTGCGACACATACGCAATATCACCCGCGCCACGCGAACCCGGATCCAACGCCTCAGTGCGACCCTGACCCAACGCCACCGTCACCGAATCAAGAGTACCAAGCAGCTTGTAGTTACCAGGAGTCGGCGGCATCGATGGAATTCCATCAGAGAACGAGATCGTCGCCGAAGTCTGAGGAAGGTGCTTCTCGACAATCGCCCTCATAACAGCGCGCGCGCTATCGAGCTGACCCGGCGTAAGAAACCGCAGATCCCCATGAGCGTACGCAGACGGAGCAATGATGTTCAGCTTTCCAGCAGCAGATCCTGAGATCGCTGTCGAATCGTACTTCACATCAGTCCCGCCAACTATCACACCAGGATTGAACGTGAGATACTGCTGGCCGGCCAACTCTTCCCGAAAATCGTTGAGAATCCGCGCAAGCTCGTAAATCGCGCCGTATCCCGCACCACGGGAGAAGACTCCACTCGAATGGGAAGAGCGCCCCGTCACTGTCAAAACCCACGAGCTCGAGCCGCGCCGCGCAACCGTCGCCTTTCCCGCGTCACCCTCAAACGCAAGAATCACCTGGCTGCGCTTCGCCGCCTCGACAAGATCGCGACGCGAAATGCTATCGGGCTCGCCACCATTCTCCTCATCACCTGTGAATGCCACGATGATGTTCGTATCGTCCAGCGTTCCCGCCGCCTTCATCGCTTTCAACGCATACAGTATTACTACGTCACCACCCTTCATGTCCGACGCACCGGCGCCCTTCGCCGTCGAATCGTTCACGATCGACCACTTCTGACCCTCACCCTCGAATACGGTGTCGAGATGCCCTACTAATAGTATTGTCTGGTTCCGGTTCTTCTTCTTCGACCTGTGCTCCGCGAAGAAATGCCCCGACCTCTTCATCTCGGCAGGCATCGGAATCCATCGCGTCTCGAAACCCAGCGCCTGGAACTGCTTCGCAAACTCGTCACCCACCGCCTTCACGCCCGGCAGGTTGAACGTGCCCGAATTGATGTTCACAACCTTCGCGAGATAGTCGATCTCCTCCTGGGTATGCGCCTGCACCCAGTCGCGCATCTTCTTTTCAGTCGTCGACAGGGTCTGCGCCCCCAAGGGCGCAGCAAGAAGGAGCAAAGCACTGACTATGCGTCTCATGTTATCGTTACCCGATGGCAGCAAAGCCAAAAAATAAAATCAATTACAGACGCGCGTGGGCTGAAGCGCGCGAGCTGATCTGGCGGCATCGCAAATCTCTGAGCGTCGGTCTCGTTCTCATGATCGTGAACCGGCTCTCCGGTCTCGTGCTGCC
>DASUXX010000166.1:0-4166 GCA_036377755.1 Gemmatimonadaceae bacterium | reverse complement strand
GTCTACGGAACGGGAACGGCGTCAGAGCTCCCGGCGATTGTCGACAGCGCTAATCTCAGGCTCGTTCCTGCGCTCTCGATTCAGGGAGGCGGCGACGGATTCGGATCGTCGGATCACAGCTCGTTCTATGGCAAGAACATTCCTGTCCTGCATTTCTTTACGGACAGTCACGAAGATTATCACCGCGCGACTGACGATGTCGAGAAGATCAACGTCGGGGGCGAAGCACGCGTCGTGAATCTCGCATTCGACATGGTGAAGTCACTCGACAATCGTCCTGCCCGCTTGAGCTTCATTCGCTCGACGCGTCCATCGCGAATGGGGCCGAGCAGCTCGGGATCACAGGCGTATCTCGGATCAGTTCCGGATATGTCCGCAGGAACGGTTCCCGGTCTCAAGCTCAATGCAGTGAGAGCCGGCAGTCCTGCTGAGAAAGGTGGTCTTCTTGCCGGCGACATCATCGTTGAGTTCGGCGGCAAGCCGGTGACAGATCTTCAGTCCTACAGTGATGCTCTGTATGCGAACAAGCCTGGCGACACAGTGAAGGTCGTTTTCCTCCGGGATGGGAAGCGAATGGAGACGACCGTTACGCTCGGAACTCGAGGGGGATAGGCATTGAGTGCGAGTTGGCTTAAACATCGCGTCTGGCGTTCGCCGTCGTCCGTCGTCCGTGGTCCGTTCTTACGCACAACTGATAACGGACTACGGCGAACGGCCAACGCGATAGCGCGCACATGTTGCGAAACGGCGCGCAGCTGAGCTCGCGAGGAAGAATGCCTGAATACATCCCGCCGCCGAGAACCTCCGGGTTCACTGAAACGACGACATCACCGTTGTACTGGTGCGCATATGGCCCGGCGCAGGCGCCGAGGCTGCTGGTGCTGCACGGTGGGCCGGGGGCGCACCACGATTATCTGCTGCCCCAGATGCTGCACCTCGCCAAGCGCTACAACGTCATTTTCTACGATCAGCGCGGCGGCGGGAAATCGAGGTCAGACGAGCGCGAGCATGTGACGTGGAAGACGCACGTCATGGATCTTCATGCGATCATTCGCGAGTTCGCGATCCCTGCTCCGTCGATCGTTGCGTACTCGTTTGGCGGAATGCTCGCAGTGCTTTATGCGATCGAGGCGCGGAAGCACGACAGCATGAAAAGCCCATCGCGACTGGCACTCCTCGATTGTGCGCCTCTCAAGATGGAGTATCGCAAGCAATTCGAGGCCGAGTTTCTCAAGCGGCAGAACGGAATGCAGATCAGGCGAATGCGCGAAGAGCTTGCCGAGTCAGGTTTGCGCGAGCGCGACCCTGCCGAGTACAGGCAGCGAACGTTCGAGCTGGCTGTTGCACCCTATTTTGCCGATCCCGCGAAAGCCCGGAACCTCACACCGTTTCGTGTGACCGGCCGTGTGCAGACATCTGTGTGGGAGAGTCTTGGATCTGACTACGATCTGCTCAGCCAGCTCAAGCCGATGGGTTTTCCCACGATGTTCATCCATGGCCGTGACGATCCGATCCCTGTAGCGTCCTCTACTGAAGGGTCTCAGGCGATGGAGGGCGAGCTGGTGCTTCTGGACGATTGCGGTCACGTGCCATACGTTGAACAACCCGGCCAGCTGTTCGCAGCGCTGGACAAATTCCTCGCCGCGACCGATCCCAAATGAGCGCCAGCACGATGTCCGATTTCGGCATAACTCAGCAGCATCTCTCGACCATCGAGATGGATGGCAAGCCGTGCGCTGTTTCGGTGCGCATTGCTTACGATGGAATCGAATACATCGGCCGTCTGTTCTTTGCCGATCCGCAGACTGGCGAAGGAATCACCGACCACGGTGCGATTCCCGGCCGCACTGTTGAAGAAGCGATCGACATGGCGCGGCGTCTCAATATCGAGGACATGACACGCCGCTATCATCGTGCTCGCGCCGATAAGCGCCGCTACACTTCGCTGCGCCGCGCGACCGACGAGATGCTCATGAAAATCAAGTACATGAACCGCGTCTCGATCAACATGCGCAACGGTCTTCTCGATCGTGAAGGCGCGAAGCAGGAGATCGAGCTCATTCAGCGTCAGCTCCATGAGATGATAGAGCGGCTCCCTGCGCATGCAGGGATGGAAGGGTAGAGACAAACCAGATCGGAGTTCCCAGAAAATAGTTGCCAGTTGCCAGCGTTCTAATTCTGGCAACTGGCAACTTTAGTTTTCTGGCAACTCCGATCTGGTTTGTCTCAGCATTAGCAGGAAGGCCCGAAATTCGCCAGATAATTGAGCTGTATGGATTCGAGAACTGTCGCCCATGTATTGAACCAGATCGGCTCGCTCCTCGAGCTGAGCGGCGCACCGCGATATAAAGCACGCGCCTTTCAGAAAGCCGGCAGGTCCATACTCTCGCTCGGCGCCAACGACATCACTCCTCTCCTCAAGAATGGAGAGCTGAAGAAGCTTCCTAATGTTGGGCCCGCTACAATCTCCATCATCGAAGATCTCCTCGAGAATGGAGAGTCGAGCTACCTCCAGCGACTATCCGAAGAAATTCCCCGTGGCCTGGTGCAGATGGCCCGCGTGCCCGGGCTCGGCATCGCGAAAGTCAAACTCATTCATCGCGAGCTCGGTGTTGAGACGCTCGATGAGCTCGAACAGGCTGCACGCGATGGGCGCCTCGCAAAGCTTCCGAAATTCGGCCCTCGCACTGCTGAGCGAATTCTTTCAGGAATTGAATTCGCGCGGGATTCAGGAAAGCGGAGTCTCTATCATCGAGGTCTCGCTCAGGCGGTCGTGCTGTGCGAGGGAGTATCGCGTCACCCCGATGTTATCGAAGCGCTCATCGCCGGAACTGTTCGCCGTCATCACGAGACAATCGGCGACATCGACATTGTTGCGATATGTAAGAGTGATCCAATTGCCGTTGCACAATCATTTGCGGCTGGGCCTGCGATAACTGAAGTCATCGAGAATGGATCACGCGTATCCATTCGCTTCATCGACGATACCCGCATGGACCTGTGGTGCACCACGCCTGCTGAATCAGTGATGACGCTGTGGCGCGCGACAGGAAGCGCCGAGCATGTGCTGCAGCTGACGTCGTTTGCAAAATCGAACGGATTTACGCTCGACGAAACATCACTTCGCAAAGGCAAAGGCAAGCCGCTGAAGTTGAAATCCGAATCGGATCTCTTCGCAGCGCTCGGTCTCGAGGACATTCCGCCGGAGATTCGCGAGGGCACCGGTGAGATCGACGCCGCTGCAACAGGATCTCTGCCCGAGCTCATCACCAGCGAAGACATCAAGGGCGCGCTGCATTGTCACTCGACGTATTCCGACGGCGGCGCAACCATCGAAGAGATGGCGGAGGCAGCAAAGGAGCGCGGATGGAAGTACATCGGAATTACCGATCACTCTCAGGCTGCGTTCTATGCCGGCGGGATGAAGCGCGACAAGATCAAGAGGCAGCACGACGAGATCGATGAGCTCAACGCTGCAATGAAGGGCTTTCGCATTTTGAAGGGAATCGAATGCGACATCCTTCCTTCCGGCGACCTCGATTACGGTGACAATACGCTCGACATGTTCGATTACATCGTTGGATCAGTCCACTCTCAATTCAAGATGGACGAGGATGCAATGACAAAACGTATTCTCTCCGCGATGGACGATCCGCGCCTGACGATCCTCGGCCACGCAACAGGCCGCCTGCTGCTATCGCGTGATGCGTATCCTGTCGACGTTGAAGCTGTCATCGACAAGGCAGCTGAAAACGGAACGGTGCTCGAGCTCAACTGCGATCCTCACCGGATGGATCTTGACTGGCGATACATTCGCGAGGCGAAAGACAAAGGGATCATGATCGAGATCGGGCCTGATGCTCATTCTCAATCCGAGCTCGACAATGTTGAGTCTGGTGTTGGGATGGCGCGCAAAGCCTGGCTTACTGCTTCCGATGTGTTAAACGCTCAGTCGGCGCGCGATGTTCTAGGTGTCGCTAAGCGTAAGCGAGAGCGCTGAGAAAAAGCGGGCGGCCGGTCGCCTGCGGTCGGTCTCCGGCAACGGTCGCCTGCAACCTGCTACCGGCAACCGGCAAAGCGGTACGACAAAAAAGCAGCGCGAACGTCAGGCAGTTCCGTTTGGCCGATTGCCGACCGCCGACAGTCGGCGTCCGATGCCGGAGACC
>DASUXX010000165.1:0-2545 GCA_036377755.1 Gemmatimonadaceae bacterium | reverse complement strand
GTCTTCGTCCCTCAATTAGTCGTAGTTCGTATGTGCGGAAATGTGTCCTGAGACCTTATAGTCAACGGGTCCTTAATCCTCATAGAGTCCTCCGACTCCTTTATCCTCGTAAAAGTCCTCGGATCCGCAATCCTCCGTGAGAGTCATCGATCCGAATTCCTGAATCCTCATGTTCGTTTCCGCGGCAGTTGCATTGCATTAGGTTTAGTCCTCTTGCCGGCAAGCCGGCGCGTGTGACCCTGCATGTGAGCCGATGAAGATTCTTGTAACGGGCGGTTGCGGTTTTATCGGGAGAAACTCAGCTGAGCGGTTTCTCCGTCTCGGGCACTCAGTGTCGGTGCTCGATGATCTTTCGCGCCCGGGAGGTACATACAACCTCCAGCAGCTGCGCCAGCAGCGCGGATTCGAATTCCATAAGGGCGATATCCGCGATCAGACGCTGCTCAAGAACATCATCAGGCAGGGCAACTTCGACGCGGTGCTCCATCTTGCGGGTCAGGTCGCGGTAACGACGTCGATGCTCGATCCGCGTCACGACTTCGATGTCAACGCACTCGGCGCGGTGAATCTTCTCGACACCGTGCGCCAGCACAGCCCCGAGACGATCGTTCTCAACGCGAGCACGAACAAGGTCTACGGTGACCTTCATTCGATCGGATATCGCGAAGAAGAGCGCCGTTATACTCTGCCCGGATTGAGCGATGGAGTCAGTGAGAATCAGCCCGTCGATTTTCATTCACCGTATGGCTGCTCGAAGGGCGCGGCAGATCACTACATGATCGATTTTGCGCGCTGCTATGGCCTGAGAACAGTGACGTTCAGGCAGTCGTGCATTTACGGTTACTGGCAGTTCGGCATCGAAGACCAGGGATGGGTGGCGTGGTTCGTCATTGCGCATCTCCTCGGCAGGCCGATCACGATTTTCGGAAATGGCAAGCAGGTTCGCGATGTTCTGTTCATCGACGATCTTGTCGATGTCTACGTGTCGGCCATGGAGAACATCGACAACGTTGCGGGGCAGGCGATCAACATTGGCGGTGGACCGTCGAATACACTTTCGCTTCTCGAATTCATCGATGTGCTCGAGAATCTTTCGGGTCGCCCGGTCGAATATGATTTCGCTGATGCCCGCCCCGGTGACCAGCCGGTCTACATCTCGAACATCGAGCGCGCCAGCAAGCTTCTCGGCTGGAGCCCGAAGGTTTCGGCTGTGGATGGCGTGGGTCGCCTGTATCGGTGGGTAGAGCAGAACATCGATCTTTTCCAGAGCGCGAAACCCACTGTCGCAGCGGTGGGCTGAGACTGGTCAATCCACAGGCAGCGCGCGGTCGCCGTCCACGCGTCGCAATCGTAACACACGAGCTCACCGGCGGCGTCGGAACCATGACCCGGTTCCTCTACCGGGTCCTCAGTGAATCAGGAAGATACGAGCCGGGCGTGATATCGCTGGCGACGTCGGCGCGCGATACTGCGGGCACGATGGTTCGCAAACCGTGGACATGGCTCGCCGCGCCGCGCGTGATACGCGGTGAAGATCGCGGCATGCCGTACGCGCACATAGGCGCGCGATTTACCGAGATCGAATATCAGCGGTACCGTCCGCGCGATGTTCTCGATCGCGAGCTCGCCGCGTACGACATCATACAGTTCGTCGCCGGTGCTGCACCGTGGGTCGAGGCAGCGGCGGCAATCCCAAAGCCGAAATGCCTGTGGGTCGCAACTACAATCGTGGGCGATCGTACCGGGCGCACGGGAACTCCGCTGACGCTCAGAAAGATCTGGTCAGCGATCATGACGAGATATGCGTGTCGCTACGAGGAGCGCGCACTGAAGCGCGCAGATGCAATTCTCGCATTGAGCCCGTATACAGTGCGATCGCTCGCACCGCTCGTAGACAAGGAAGTGACACTCGCTCCGTGCGGTGTGGACACGTCGATGTTTCGTCCTGCCGGGAATAAAAATGCGGATCGATACATACTATGTGTCGCGCGACTTTTCGATCCGCGAAAGAATGTGTCTATGCTGCTGCGAGCGTATTCATCACTCGCGCAAAGGAATCCGCATATTCCGGATCTCGTTCTCGTAGGCGAGCCGCTGTCGCCCGAAGGAACTGCGCTTCTCACAAAACTAGGCATTGCCGATCGCGTCAGGCTTGTAGGGCCAACGCACGGTGACGCGCTCGCGGAAACCTATCGCGGAGCGATGATGTTCGTTCTCCCGTCTGATGAGGAAGGCCTTGGTATCGTGATCCTCGAAGCTATGGCGACGGGCTTGCCGGTTGTGAGCACGGCGTGCGGTGGACCCGAGACCGCCGTGATCGAGGGAGTTACGGGATACCTGACACCAGTTCGCGATCAGGCCGCAATGGAGCGCGCGATGGAAAAGCTGATCGGCGATGCTGCCTTGCGTGATTCGCTGGGAAGGGCAGGGCGGCGCGTTGCAGAAGAGAAATTTTCGATCGAGGCGACAGGGCAGGTATTTCTGGATCAGTACTCGGCATTCATTGGCTCTCCATGATCTTTCGGAGTAGAGCCCGTTCTGTAGT
>DASUXX010000164.1:0-7176 GCA_036377755.1 Gemmatimonadaceae bacterium | reverse complement strand
CCAACGGACCACATCAGCCTCGACCTTGATAAGTCTGCCCCCGTTCTCCGTCTCGGTCACGATGACATTTCCCGTCGCACCATCCATCGGAACCAGCTTGTCGCCGCCGATTGCAGAAGTGCGGAACGTCACTGTGGCCATCATTGCCGGCGTATCGTCCAGAACGTTGTGAGTGAGTGAGTAGGTTCCCGGCGCGAGCGGCTTGCCGAGATTGTTGCCGGAGAAGAGAACGATCACATCACCGTCTCCACCGGAAGTCGCAACCCAGCATCCGAATCCGTGGTAGCTCTCTTTCGGAACCGTGCCGACGAATGACTTGGGAACGTCACCGCGGATCTGGCCAATCGAGCTGTACTCGTTGCCAAGCACCGACACCTGACAGGTATTCGCCTCGGTAAAGGTCGCGCTCAGGTGATAAGCTGGAGGCGCTTCAACCGGGCCAACTTCCTTGCATCCAAGGACGGCGAGCGAAGAAGCTGCAAGTGCAAGAATGGAAAATCGCATCATACTTCGGGAAAAAATGTGAAATGCCACCGGTGAAAGGACGCATCTGACCGATCGAAGTCACCAGGAAATGGCGGTTCTTCGGGAGAGGAAACATCTTTTTACCAGCTTTGGACGGGTTGGTTCCGGCGGGCATTCCAATTCCGGCGCTTTCGTCAGAAAAATCAAGCACGAAACGCATCTGTTTTCCTGACGTAGGGAGCGCATGGCAGCGAGTTCACAACCCCTTGGACGCCTGAACGGCGCAGCCATAGTCGAATCGGCGCGCTGCGCGATTGTCACCAATCGACGCGATAGCGCGCGAATAGCTCTATCGTCTTTTCTCGAATGGCTTGGTCCAGATCAGGATCGCGCCGCACTCTCCAAAGACGTTGCCGCCCTGAATTTTTCCGCCTCTGATGTCGATCGTGCCGATGGCGCCGACTCCTCTTCCCCCGCCAAGACCGGAAATTCTCGCCGGCATTTCCGAAGCGCGCGGATAAACTTCAACTCCCAGCACATCCTCGGGACTCACGACACCGTCGAGCCCTGTCTCTCGCGCCCACGAGACGAAGTTGCCGTCGACATAAACCGAGAGCGGGCAGCTCGCTCCATTAGGAAGTCGTCCGAGTGCAACAGCAGTTCCATTGCTGGCGCGATCGACATACACGGACGTGACCGTCGACATGAGTGACGCCATGCCCGCTTTGAAATTCCGCATGTACGCGTCGTCGAAATACGTTCCGTTTCCAATCTCGGCACGACGATAGAATCCAGTCTGCCACAGCGTTTTGTCCATGCGCTTGCCATCGACGACGATCGTGCCAAGCTCGATCGCAAGCGGCATGAGCTTCACTGCGACATGAACTGCGCGCAAACCTGGCTCGACTTGCACTGCGGTATTGATTGGCGTGTATCCAATCCGCCGAGCCATGAACTCGATCACTCCAGGCGCGAGACCCGGGATCGAAAACTCACCCCGCGTATTGGTGATAGCGCGGTGCTCGGCATCGACGACTACTTCTGCTGCAGCGAGCGGCCTTCCGTTGTTGTCGCGCACTATTCCGTCGAGTGTCAGGTCCGCGGTAACTGAAGGTGCGACAGGCTTGATCGTGTTGACGCGTTGCGCTGAAGACGATGAAGCAACGGCAAGCGAGAGGGCTGCAATAAAAAACGAGATACGTCTCATGTCGGTGCAGTGAAAGAGTGCCCAAATACTCGTCGGCGCGCAGGTGTTGTCCAGCTTGAAATCGGTGCGATGAAATACCCAAGAACGCCCCTGAAATGGCTCAACCCCCAAACGGGCGGGTTAACTCAGGGAACACGCTAAGTCTAACAGGTGTAAGGCTTTACAATAGTCTCAAAGAGTGTTAAACTTATGAATCCCCAACAATTCCAGAAAGTCCCCGGGAGCTGACCAGTCAGCTCCCGCAATCGTCTTATTGTCCGCTCCTAAGGGCGGAAAGGAGAGAAATGATCCATAAGAAGTATCTGCAGAATGCCCTCATCGGGAGCGTTGCCGCCCTCTTTGGCGGAACCCGTCTCATGCCCGCGAATGACGTCAACGGGCCGGTCGTGACCAGGGCGATTTCGATCGTCACCGGCACGACGGCTGACACTTCGCGCGCCGATTCGTCAACAGCTGCACCGAAGTCGAAAGTGATGGTTGCACTCGCGTCGTTCCAGAACGCGGTGCGCCCGCTCAGCTCGTCGCATGCATTGGAGGATGCTTTCCGCAGTTACTTCGCATACAAGTCGGCTCATCCGCTGGATGTGAAGAAGCCGTACCTGTATTTCGTGGATTACGGTCTGCCGAGCAACGAAGCTCGCGGATATGTGTTCGACATGAACGAGATGAAGATCGTCGACGGTCCGTTCATGGTCGCACATGGTCGCGGATCATCCGCGACTAAAGCCGGAGTGCCTACTCGTTTTTCGAACAAGCCCGGCAGCGCTGCAACATCTCTCGGGTTGTATCTCGCCCAGGAGACGTATTCGTTTCATGGCAAGACTGCAGGCCGCCCGTATGGATCAGTTGGACTCAAGCTGCAGGGAGTTTCCGAAGGGTTCAACGACAATGCGCGTGCAAGAAAAGTCGTAGCGCACGGGGCACCCTACGTAACACCGAAGGGCGCCGGACGCAGCGAAGGCTGCCCCGCAATGGAGCAGACGCGCGCAAAGAAGCTTCTCCCTGAGCTCGCGAACGGCGGAATGGTATTTCTCTTTGCTCCCGACGATCAGTGGATCGCGAACGACCCATGGGTCTCGGCGGCGGTTACCGACTAGCGCTGCGCTTCGACTCTCGCCTCGACGGGCTGCGCAATCTGCCGCCCGCTGAGCGGGCCGGCTTCTGAAAGAAGCTTCGTAACGAATCGCTGTCCTTCTGCGACTCGCTCGATTTCGATTGCGATCGCGTCCATGCCCTGCTCCAGCCTCTCGAGTCTCTGCGATGAATCATCGTCGAGCTTGCGTGCAGGAGCGGGGCCTTTCCTTTTGCGCCGCCACCGCCGGAAGAAAATGACGATCATGAATGCAGCCGCCGTCGTGAACGTACCCGCGAAAAAACCTTCCTCGGCATCGTCACCGTTCCCCGCATTCGCCCGGCGCGAGGCTCGCTCTGCCACATATGCGAGATCGCCTTCTGCCGATGCGATCTGATTGCCGGTTACCGCGATATCCGTCTCGAGCTGGATGATCCGCTGATCGAGAATCCGCAGCCTGTCTTCGAGTCCCGTCTTGGCCTGACCTTCAGGCATGGTTTTGATCTCTTCAGCGATTGCATCGCGCCGGCTCGCTGCACTTGAAAGCTGCTCGTTGAGCTCAGCGCGGCGCGCAGTGAGGCCCTCCATCTGCTCGATCGTCTTTGGAACCGCAATCGCTATTGGCTTTCCATCGGCGCCGACGGTGGTGACCGCAGTGGGCGTGGGAGCGGGAGTTCCGGCCGTCGCGGCCGGCTGAGCCTGTTCAGTGGTCTGCATAGATGGTTGTACGGTTGCCGGGTGGCCGAGGTTACAGAGAGCGCGGTCTCACTGAATATCGGACAACTGTCCCTGTGAGGGGGAGTGGCCATTCGCGAGATCATGTGATGCCGCCCCGCGCTCGGTCGTCATTTAAGACGAGGAAACCAGAGTCTGCCGGGAGGCACCGATGTCGTTGCGCGATCGCGGTTCAAAAATGCATCAGGGCGCACGAGCTGAGCCAAAGCTGGAGCGTTCGATGCTGAGCAAGATCGAAGTGCAGCGCGCGATCGCCGCAGGCGCGCCTCCGGTTCCATGGAAGCTTCGCACAGAAGATCGTGAAGTGATCGACAAGCTCGCCACGTATTTCGCGAAGGCCATCCCCGTGCCGACCGACGAGGGACGCGTCGTTGTGAAGGAGAGCTTCGGATATAGCGGCCCGCAGCTCGAGCTCTACGTTCCGGTGCTCAGCGAGAAAAGCCCTGTTGCAGTCATGATTCGCAGCTGGCATTCGGGAGATGATCTCGACGCTGATCTCTATTTCTTCGGCGCCGCCGATGGCCGCCTTGCAACGATTCTTGGACGGCTCGGATTCAAGCAGCGCGGCGACAGCGATCATGCTCCAGGCCCGGTGTTCCGCCAAAGCCAGGTGGTCACGCACAAACGCGCATCCTGACCAATCTCAGGAAACGCAATCGCTACAGACTTTCCACGACATTCGTTCTAAGTTGTCAGCTCTCGCATCGCCTCTCTTTGCGAGCGTCAGAAACACTCATTCGCAAAACATGGATCGACTAGCACGTTATTCACGGATAGCCGCTGCTGCGTCTGCATTGGTCGCAGCTGCATGCAGTGAATCTCTTCCAACGCAGCCTGAAATCGGCGCGCCCGGCATTGGTAATCCAGTCGAGCGAAGCCTGGCGCTCGCAGACTGCACCGTCGATGTACGCGCAGCGACGCTCGCATGCACTGATGCGCGCTCTGTCCCGCAATCCAACGGGGTGCGTGCATCGATTCTGCTCGGGAGCCAGGATGTGTTCGTGAGACTGACGAGCTCAGGAACCGCATATGATGAATCGAGCGATGTATTTCGCAGCGATCTCGTGGTGCAGAACCTGATCAAGCAGATGATCGGAACAACTGATGGCGTAAGTGCGTCCGGCGTGAAAGTGTTCTTTCATACGGCCCCGACAGTAACGAGCGGCACCGGGGCAGTGACGCTGATCAATGCTGATGGCGTAGACACGTTCACTGGGGCGGGACAGGCGTACTACAACTATGCCGAGATACTCGAGCCGTATCAGCTGTCGCAGTCCAAAGAATGGAAGTTCGACGTGCCCGGCACTGTGAACACTTTTGCATTCCAGCTCCTTATCTCTACCGACGTTCCCGATGAATCTCTCTCTTATCTGGACAAGGTCTGGACCGGAGCTGCGGGAACTGCATGGGAGAACGCATCGAACTGGAACACCGCAGTCCCGGACTCGTTGAGCACAGTTGCTGTTCCACCGGCAGCGCTCCTCACATCAGGAAATCAGCCAGTGCTTGCAGCGAGCACCGTGGTAGAGAATCTCCGGGTAGGCGCGGGCTCGTCACTGGATCTCGGTGCCAATCTGCTCCGTGTATGGGGCAATCTCGACTTGCCCGGAATGATCACCAACGGCTCAGTGCGACTGACTGGTGCTGACACATATCTGGGCGGATCGCTCGATAAGCTCGAGGTTGCAGGCAGCGTTGTACTTCAGCGCGCTGTGAAGGCAACGGGTCCTGTATCCGTCACTGGTACTCTCGCGGTCAAGAATCAGACACTGACGATCGCACTTCCGTAATTATTGCGAGCAGAAAACTTCGTATCGCGAACAACGAGAGCCCGGCATCGCTGCCGGGCTTTTTATTTGTGTGTTCCGTGTTCGGGGAGATTGACGTCCTCGAGAAAGAACGCAGCCAGCTCTGCCCTGCCCCCCAATCGCGCCTTGTGATAGATCGAGCCCGCGTGCTGTCTCACAGTCTTTTCGCTGCGACCGGTTTGGAAAGCGATTGCCTTGTGGCTGTGGCCCTTCAATAGATAGAGAGCTATCTCACTTTCGACAGGTGTGAGCCCCCACGCGCGAAATCGCTCCTCGATTGCCTGGCCAAATCCTGCGAGCGCGTTTTCCGCGCTTGCCCGCCATGCGTCGCGCTCTGCCTTCTGTTCGCGGAGCTGGTGCTGCATGTCGATCACATCGTGCCGCGCGCGGAACCAGCCGCGCCACATCACGACTAGAACGGTCACCGATATACCTATAAGAACGACTTCGTAGATCACGTGCGCTGAAAGCAGCGTGTCCGGCGCGTCGAGTATGAGATCAACAGCTCCGCCGATGATCGTCAGGACGAGAACTCCTGCGAGGAGCAGCTTCAGTGTGCGATCTGACTCGTTGTCGTCTTCAGTCATGGTATTTATCCCGCGAAAATAGCATCTCCGGCAGATGCCGGATGCCGTATGGACACTCCTCGGATACCTGTGAGGCGGGCCGAATTGGAATTTGCGGCCGTACTCAACAGGAGAACCGATGTTACCGTATCCACTGCATCCCGCGATTGTTCACTTCCCGGTGGTGCTTGCGTTTCTCTTACCAATTTCGGCCGCGATTGCGATCTGGACAATCAGGAAGGGCGCACGGGTCAATCGCGCGTGGATGGTCGCGGTTGCGATCGCGGCTACTCTTTCGCTCAGCTCGTGGGTTTCTGTCGAGACCGGCGAGAACCAGGATGACAAAGTCGAGCAGGTAATCCAGGAGGGCGCGCTCGATACTCATGAGGAGGCCGCCGAAGCTTTTCTCACCGGATCTATTGTTCTTCTGGTTATTGCGGCAGGCGGATTGATCCGCGGGCGTATCGGGTCAACGATGAGAATCGTTGCGGCTGCTGGATCAGTCGCGCTGCTCGCCGGCGGTGCATATGTGGGTCACACAGGTGGCCAGCTTGTGTACAAGTATGGGGCAGCGAGTGCATATGCGACCCCTTCGCCCGCTAACCCGAATGTTGCTGCGCGGGGTGATCACGATGATTGACTTCCTTCGGGCTGATGGCAGCGCAAGGCAGGATTGTCCGGAGTGTCCCATCGCGATGGGCAACCGTCGACTCTTCCTTCGCGATATGGGTCTCGCCGTTGCAGCGGCACTTATGGCGACTGGCCTGTCTCCGTCGCGAGCACTCGCAGCTCTTGTTGCAGAGATTCGGCCTGTGAACAGGCGCGGTCCGTTTGTTAGTTATGCTGCGCCAAAGAGTGAGGCTGTTCTAGTCGATTCGGACAACGAGGTGATAATCGCGCGCGCTGGCCGCAACGTGTATGCGTTTTCGATGCGATGTCCGCACAAAGGTGCAAAGCTCGAATGGATCGAGGCAGAGTCGAAGATCTTCTGCCCCAGGCACAAGGCCAGGTTCAGTGCTTCAGGTGATCATCTGTCGGGGCGGCGTTCGAGAAATCTGGATCGCCATGCGCTTCAGCTTCAGGGTGGATTGATAGTGGTCGATACCGAGACGGTGTATCGGGAAGATCAACACGTTACGCAGTGGCAGAAGGCGCTGATCACTATCTGATTGAAATGCGGTCGCCGTGAGCCACGGGTGACGAATTCCTCACTAATCGCTGCAGAGTGAACCACATCATTTCTTTGCAGAGAATCAACGATGAAGAGAGTGCTACTCGTGGCCGCATTCGCAGTGCACGCAATGGGATGCAGCGGCGGCTCCG